>CAZZCH010000008.1:0-61407 GCA_964652895.1 uncultured Eubacteriales bacterium | reverse complement strand
GTGACGGTTAAAAAAGACCTCTTCGGCATGGAAACGTGGGGAAAAGCCGTGGCTCGGGTCAAGGGCGAAATCCATGCCGATTTTCTTCCCATCACATCGGACCGTTCGAGCTTTATCGTTGATTCCGACGAATACCAGGAATTCCTCAAGGTCATGGAGAAAGTCGTTGTCGTCATCGGGAGAGCCCTAGGCAAGGAAGCCGACCTCAGCGAGCAGCGGAAATCAAGCCGCGCCGTCAACGATGCCCTCCAACGCATCCATAAGGCCCTGGCCCGCAATCCCGACCTATCGCCCTTTGGCCCGGTCGACTATGGCGAACCCGGCGAGGCCGGCGGCAGCGCCGTCATCGGGGCTAAGAGGGAGGAGCGACAAGGGGCCGAGGTGCCGCCGCGGGAGGCTCTGGCCGGCAAGGAGCCGGAGGCACCCGTTGCGCCGAAGAAGAAGAAACGCCGCCATCCTCTGGTCAAGAGAGTCACGCCCAACGCCATCGTTCGCCGCATGCGTATGGGCACGGAGAGCGTTTCCGTCTGTCTCGACTTTTTCGGCCCCCTGGGGCCCGAGTGTTTCTCCGAGGGAAACGTCGTTTATATCAACAGGGACCATCCGCTTTTTCAGAGGGAGTCCCACAAAACCGCCGTTCAGACGATGTATATCGCCAGGCTGGTCACACAGGAAATCTCGCTGATGAAGGAGACGCGGAGCCCGCGCGTGGCCTTCAGTCGCCAGAGCCAGCTCCTCAAGGACGCTTTCGCCGAGGAGTAACCGGCCCTTTCCATTGTGCGTTGAAAAGGTTTCCATGAGCTTAGCTAAGGAATATCGAGCCTACCGAAAAGTCCATATGGATTTAAACCATAAGATCATTCGAACAACCTTGAGAAAGGAACACTTTCTGGAAGCCGGCAGACGGCTGGGTATCCTCCGGGAAGGCATTCTTGTCTTTAGGAATGAGGATGAGACCAGCGTCTTAATGGATTTCGCGCTGAATGACTTAAAAACGGACGATAAAACTGTTGTGCAAATGTATCGGGATAAGACCGGGGGACTAAAAGACATCGAGAAGGAGACCCTAAGCGCTCTAATTTCTTCTTACACATCGTTATTCAGGGTAGATTCCATCTCGGCTTCGGACAATATTCTCTATTTGAGCGATCTGTTGAACAACAGGACCGATATCGGACTCATCGATGTTGGCTTAAGCCAATCGGCGATTCCGGGAATATTGCTGTTCATTCGACTCGTGCCGTTCAAGAGTGTTTTCGTGACGTCCGGCATATTATATGTTTTTTGTCCGGCCCTCGAAGAGACGCTGTTGAGGAAGTACAAGAAATTCTCAAAAAGGGTCGATGTGATCAGGGATCCTGCGGAGCGATTTTTTTTCTTTTTCAAAGAGAATGAAGTCCACGGGATGGAAGTCAGATACAAATAGCTGTTGTGACGCTCAATAAATCAGCCATCAGCGGATGTTGTTGATGGCGCTCTTGGCCGTGTCGTGCTTCATTTTCATGATGTTGCTGACCAAGGTGAACTGCCGGTTCTCATTCTGCATGTCCCGCTGAAGGTCGAGATACTGCAGGTTGAAGCTCTGTGACATCTCCTGCATTTCCCGGATGGCCTTGTACAGCTTGTCCGGCCGCGGGGACCGCGCTTTTTCGTCCCCGGCAGCGAGCCGGGAGACTTCCCGTGCCTTCTGGAGGAGCTTGATGTAGAGGCCATCGAGATCCCGGACGGCCTGGACGTAGTTCTCGTGGCTCTTCTCGAGCTTTCTCGCGTCGTCGCCGACAGAGAGGATGGCCGCCCGCGCGTCGGCCAAGAGACCGGGCTTTTGAGGGACGGCCTTCCTGGACTGGCTCGTCCCGCCGATCAAGAAGACGCCGACGAAAATGACCCCCACCGCCAGGATGACGGGGATTCGTTTCATGGTGACCTCCACTTTAGGATCCACATTCACACTTGTATTTCGTAGACGACGGGGATCCCCGCCAGCGAAATGTCGGGGTTGAACGTCCAGGAGACGAGGTTGACGGCCCGGGGATAGGGGATGAACCGGGCCCGGTAGAAGGGCCCCGCCGGCCAACCCCGTTTCGTGAAGTCGATCGTCCCGATGAAGCCGTCCTCCCGGATGCGGACCAGGTAAGTCCGGAGGAATGACGCCCGCTCGGCGGGCGAGAGGTCGGGGAAGGCGACGTGGTTGATCCAGGCCCAGCGTTCGACCGTCTTCCCAAGGTGGTCATGAAGGATGAAGTTGATCATGGCCCGGACGCGGCCGTCCTTCTCCCAGACGAGCGTCCGGGCGACGTCCGGACAGTCGAGCTCGGGGGCGAGCTCTTCCTTGTCGCAGACGCGGGCCAGAGCCACCGTTTTCCGGTAACGATCGAGAAGGGCATGGCAGGCCTCGAGGTCCGACGCCCGGTATTCGCGCAGGGCGACGCCCGGCGCGGCCTTCGGCGGCCGGTGGGCCCCGATGAGCCGGATGGCCGCCTTCTCGGCGCCCTTCAAATCCTCGGAAGCGTCGACGCGGCCGAGGTCGAGGATGCGGGCCATGACCCCGGACTTACGGATGCGTTCGATCCTGTTCCCCTCGGCGCGGAGCTTGTCCATCATCAGCGTCGAGCGGTGGCCGGTCTCGAGCGTCAGGAGCGAAAAATCGTAACCGTACTTTTTATTGACCTCGACGGCGGCCCGGATGAGGTCGATTGCGATGCCCCGGCGGAGATACTCCTTGCGAACGACTAGGAGACAGCTGTAGATGGCGTGGTAGATGTTGCCCCGAAGGTCGAATCTCTGGGGCAGGTTGGCCAGGAAGGCGACGATCTCGCCGCCCTTGTAGGCGGCCACCAGGTGGTCCTTCTTGGCTTCCGGGACCCTGTCGAAGAGATAGCGAAGGAACGCCGGCCGGTAGAAATTGGGAAAAGACGCTTGGCCGTACTCGTCGCGCCACGAGGCGTGGGCCATCCGCTCGAGGCCCTCGTAATCTCCCCGGAACTCGTCGATGGAAAGGCCTTCGATCATGGGCCGCCGTCCTTCACTTCATTTCGGTTTTGAGGTACTTGTCGTACCATCCGATCATGCGCTTGTACATGTCCGCACGCTCTTCGGGTGTGTTCGGGCCGCCGTGGGCGCCGTCGTGGTAGCGGAGCCAGACGCACGTCTTGCCCAGACGCCTGAGGGCGTAATAGATTTCCTGGGATTGAAGCGCTTCGACGTTTGGGTCCTGATCGCCGGTTATGCAGAGGAGGGGGGTCGTTATCCGGTCGGCCCCGAGGATGGCCGAGTGGGCGAGATAGCGTTCCGGATATTCCCAGAGCGTGCCGCCGATGCGGTCCTGGCTCTTTTCGGGCGCATGCGTGTTCCGGACGCCGAGCCGCGGGCTCTGGGTGTAGAAGCTGACCATGTCGACCTTGCCCGAATTGTTGATGGCTGCCTTGAAGCGGTCGGTCTGGGTGATGAGGAGCACCGTGGCGTAGCCGCCGTAGCTCGTCCCCTGGATGCCCAGGCGGTCGGAGTCGGCCACACCCATGTCGATGACCTTGTTGACGGCGGCCAGCGCACCCTTGGCCCAAGCCTCGCCGGGGTAGCCGGTGATCAAGTTGACCGAAGGGTGGAGCACGGCGTATCCGGCCGAGGTCAGGATGTTGAGGGCCCCGTTGAACCCGTTGTCGAAGTAATTCTCGTAGACTTCGGTGACCAGGGGATAGGCTTTTCCTTTCTCGTAGTTCGCCGGGTAGAAGAGGACGCCCTGGAGCTTCTTCCCATCCGCGTCGCGATAGGAGATGAGCTCGGTATGGGCGAGGGCCCGGTCGGCCATCCAGGTGTTGAGCTCAGTCAGCCTGCGGACCTCCCGGAAGGGCGCGTCGGCGGCGTAGAGGTCTTCGGGAAAGTCGCCGTCGGACTCGGTGAAGACAAACGTCCCGCCGTCTTCCGACATGCTCCAGCGGCCGTAAAGAGCGGAGCCGCGTCTCAAATCGGTGAATTTTTTCGAGGCGATGTCGAAGCGGATGAGCCCTCGGTCATACCGGTCGGGGGCGGAGGTGCTGAAGTAGATCGCGGCTCCATCCGGGCTCCAGTCGACGACCCGGAACGTCGGACGAAGATCCTCGTCCTCGGGCAGCTCATAGATCATCCTCCTGTCGGCGTTGCGGACTCCGATGAGCCAGTATTGCCGCGGCGGCGAGGGCCGGCGGACGGGCGGATCTTTGGCCTTATCCTCTTCCGGCGCGACGCGGGCGCTCGTGCAGAGGAGTGTGGCCCCGTCGGGGCTGAAGCGGTCGATGCCCCACGTCGGCGTTTTCTTTTTCTCCTTCTCTTCCTTCTTGTCTTCCCCGGCGGCCGCCTGGCCGGCTTCGGCCTCCTTCTCGCCGGTTAGCCGTCGCGGCTCCTTGTCTTCGAGGGACATGACGAAAACGTCGCCCTTGTCTGTGAAGGCGACGGCCTGCAGGTCCTCGGACCAGACGAGGGAACGCTTTTCGTAGGGCTTCATCAGCACACGGGACGGCCCGGACGGCAGGGGCAGGACCTCGAGCTGGTTTTTCGTACCTCCGATGACGTCGTAATTCGTCTTTTCCGTGACGTCCCTCTCAAAGACCAGAGCGGTCCCGTCCCGGGTCAGGCGCAGGGAGAGGACGGGCGTTTCGGGAAGGAGCTCGGTCATCTTCCGGGCGACGAGGTCCCAGGCCGCCGGGACGACCAGTCTGTCCCGCCGCCGGACCTCGTCCCACTGCAGGAATGGGTCCCGCGTGTCCATGACGATGATAGGAGCGGTCGTGGCCTTGTTGAACAGGGCCGCGCTTGTCTTTTCCCAATCCGCGGCCCGAACCGTGAAATAGAGCCTTTTCCCGTCGGGGGCCCAGAGCAGCGTGGAATTGGAGGCGATAGGCTTTGCCGCGGGCAGAACGACCGACTCTACTTTTTCGGATTCCCTGGACCAGATCCGGAGCTGGCCGCGGCCGGCGACGAGCTCGAAGAAGGCCAGTGCCTTTCCGTCCGGCGACCAAACCGGGGAGCGGAACTGCCGTTTGCCCGTAAAGACGGGAGTGCTGCGGCCGGTGGCCGTTTCGATGGCCACGAGCTCCGCGCGCGAGGGGCCGATGTAGGTCGGGTCGCCGAACCGCGTGTTGTCCTGAGGGAGACGATCTCCCGGCGTGCTGATCGACGCGGCCAGCCAACGCCCGTCTCGCGTCATGCCCTCGATCCGGAGCGATTTGGTCAGGAAATAATCGTCAATGCTGAACGGTTTCTTTGTCTCGGCGGAGAAGGCCGATATGACGGCCAGGGCCAGTCCTGCCAGGAGGAAAAAAGAACGATGCTTTCTTTTCGATACCATGGGCGGCCTCCTCAAAGGGGTGAAGTCTCAGTCTCATAGAACAGCGGACTTTTGTCAAGGCGTCCGGGTGGCCCGACTTCCCTTGAAAAGGACCGCCGCAGGTGATATCTTACCCCTCCTGGAGGTCCATGATGATCGGCGAAAAAGACATCGAAGGGTTGTTCGTGAAACAGCTCGACCGGATCCGAAACGGGGAGCTTCGCGGCAAGGTCGTCAAGACCTTCGTCCTGGCCTGCAGCCGGGGAAACTGGGGGTCCGTCGACGCGTTGAAGAAGATGCCGTTCACGCTGCTCACGGACCCGCTCGGAGTCGGATTCGTCGAGCACACGATCGCCGTCACCGAGGGCGCGGCTGCCCTGGGACGGGCCCAGTCCGAGGCCTACGGCCGGTTGCCCTACGCCATCGACTTCGACCGCCTCTACGCCGGCGGCCTGCTCCACGACGTCGGCAAACTGCTCGAGATCGAACCCGACGGCCGGGGCGGCTACCGCAAGAGCCTGTCCGGCAAGTATGCCCGCCATCCCGTCTCGGGCGCGATCCTGGCCGCCGAATGCGGATTGCCGGGAGCGATCCTCAATATCATCGTCTGCCACGCCAAGGAAGGAGAGGGGCGGCCCCAGGTCGTCGAAACGGTCCTCATCCACCAGGCGGACTTCGCCACGTTCGATCCCCTGGTGATGAAGCAGAAGGGAACCCTGATCGAGCCCTGATCGACCCATGAGCCAAACGATCATCGAGAAAATCCTGGCCCGCCACGCCGGCCGTCCGGTCCGTCCCGGGGACATCGTCGACATCGCCATCGACGCCCGGATCGCCAGGGATTTCGGAGGCGCCAACGTCGTCAAGAATTTGAAGGAGCACAACCTCGCCGTCGAGGACGTCTCCAAGACCTTCTTCACTTTCGACTGCAACCCCGGCGGGTCCGACCAGAAATACGCCGCCAACCAGCATCTCTGCCGGCTCTTCGCCCGGGAACGCGGGGTCAATCTGTTCGACGTCGACGCCGGGATCGGCACGCACACGGCCATCGAGCAGGGGCTGGTCGCCCCCGGCGGCACCCTCGTTTCGACCGATTCCCACGCCAATATCCTGGGGGCCATCGGGGCTTTCGGCCAGGGCATGGGCGACCAGGACATCGCCGCTGCCTGGGCTTTCGGCCGGGTCTGGTTCAAGGTTCCCGGGTCGGTGAAGATCGTCCTGAAGGGGACGCCTCCCGCCGGGACGACGCCCAAGGACATCGCCCTGCGGCTCCTCCGCGAATTCGGCGCCGCCGGCCTGCTTGGGGCAAGCGCAGAACTCTACGGGGAGGCGGTCGATGGCCTGGGGCTCAGCGGCCGCATCACGGTCGCTTCCATGGCCACGGAGATGGGCGCCATCATCCTTCTTTTCCCGCCCAACAAACCCGTCCTGGCTCATTTCGACAAGTTCGGAAAGGCCGCCGACGCCGTCTATGCCGACGCCGGCGCCGCCTACAGCCGGACCGTCGAGGTTGACATCTCGAACCTCGTCCCCCTCATTTCCCGCCCGGGGCACCCCGAGGACGTCGTCGCCGTCCGCGACGTCGTCGGGACGAAGATCGATTCCGCGTTCATCGGATCCTGTACCAACGGAAGGTTCGAAGACCTGGAAGAGGCGGCCGGCATCCTGAAGGGCCGGCGGATCGCTCCCGGCGTCGTCCTCAAGATCGTTCCGGCCACCCGGCAAGTTTTGCGGCGCGCGCTCGACGAAGGCCTCCTCGACCTCTTCTTCGAGTCCGGCGCCCTCGTCGGCAACCCCGGCTGCGCCGGCTGTGCCGAGGGACAGATCGGCCAGAACGGCCCGGGCGAAGTCACGGTCAGTACGGGCAACAGGAATTTCGCGGGCAAACAGGGCAAAGGGAGCGTCTACCTCGCCTCGCCCGCCACGGCGGCGGCGTCGGCCGTCGCTGGAGTCATCTGCACGGCCGCCGAGATCCCGGCGAAAGCCGTGCTTTTCACTTCCGGCCCTCCCGCGGCGGTTTCGGCCGCCAAACCTTCCCCCGCGAAAGCCGTCGACGCCGGGGAGAGGCCGACCGTCGTTCGGGGACGGGTTTGGGTCATCGACAAAGACAACATCGACACCGACATGATCTTTCACAACCGCTATCTGGCCATCACCGACGTCGCCCTGATGGGCCGTCACACCTTCGATAACCTGGCCGGCTGGGAAGACTTCGCCGCGAAATCGTCCCCGGGCGATATCGTCGTCACGGCCTCGAACTTCGGGGCCGGCTCGTCCCGCCAGCAGGCCGTCGACTGTTTCAAGAGCCTGGGCGTCCGGGCCATCATCGCCCGCTCCTTCGGCGCGATCTACGAGCGCAACGCCGTCAACGCCGGACTGCCCGTCCTGACGGGCGACCTCCTCTCCTCCGGCCTGCGGAGCGGCGAGGAGATCACCGTCGATTTCGCCACGGGCGAAGTCATCCGTCCCGCAAGCGGCGAGGGTTTCCGGGTAGCGCCTTTCTCTGAGATCCAAATGGCCATATACCGAAGGGGTGGATTGTTCGGCGAAGGTTGAGGTTTTCATGCGACTCTACGAGAACGAAGCCAAAACCGTCTTCGAGAGGGAGGGCATCGCCGTCCCCCGGGCTCTCGGTGTTTTCGAGAGGTCCGCGGATCTCCGGGGGAGCGTCGGGCCGGACGCTCCGGTCATGCTCAAGGCCCTCGTCCTCATCGGCGGGCGGGGCAAGGCGGGCGGCGTCCGCAGAGCCGCGGGGAGAGCCGAGGCCGTTTCGTTCGCAACGGAAATGCTCGGCCTCAAGATCCGGGGCTATTCCGTCGAGCGGCTCCTGATCGAGGAGGCGGTCGAGGCGATCGGCGGCGCCGCTTACGTCGGGGTGACCATGAACCCCGCCGACTTCAACGTCACCGTCATCGTCAGCCCGGCCGGCGGCGTCGATATCGAACAGGTGGCCCGGGAGACGCCGGAAAAGATCCTGAAGGTCGAGCTCCCCGGCAATGATGAGGTCCTGCCCGAGGCCGAAGCCGTCCGGCTGACCGCGTTCCTAGCCTCAGGCCTGCCCGGGGGGGCGGCGCAAGCCGACGCCCTGAAGGCCGTCGTCTCCAAGGTCTACGCCGTCTTTCAGAAATACGACTGCAAGGTCGCGGAGATCAACCCGCTTCTTCTGACCGCGACCGGCCCCGTCGCCGTCGACGCGAAGATCGTCCTCGACGACAACGGCCTCTACCGCCAGGAGGGATTGTTCCATCTCATGGGCCTCGCGACGGCCCGGCACGATGTCTCCGAGCCGACCCGAAACGAGGTCCGGGCCCGGGCGGCCGGCTTTCGGTATGTCGATCTTCTCGCCGAAGACCACAAGAAGGACCCGGAGAAGCTCTACGTGGGGCTCGTTCCCGGCGGGGCCGGCTACGGCATTTTTTCCATCGACGAAGTCGCCAACATCGGCGACCGGTTTTTCGGCGGCCGCGTCATCCCCGTCAACTTCATGGATTCAGGCGGCGGGCCGACGGTGGCGCAGGTCGCCGAGATGTTCGACCTGCTGTTCGATGACGAGGTCGTCGACCTCGTCATCACGTCCCGTTTCGGCGGGATCTCCTCCTGCGACGTTTTCATCCGGGGATTGGTCGGCTGTCTGAGGGAGCGGAGAAAGACCGGGCGGTGCGTCGTGCCCGTCGTCGGCCGCATGGTCGGGACCGACCTGCCGAGCGCGCGCGATTTTCTGGAGAGGGCCAAAAGGGAGACCCCCGGAGAACTCGAGGACATGAAGATCACGGTCGGCAACCAGAAAATCATGGCCGATGTCATCCGGGAAGGGATCCGCTTCGCCTTCGACCGGAAGGGGTGGGTGTGATGGACGCCCGGATCAAAGCCACGGACGGATTCCTGTTCCACCTCGTCGCGAAGCTCCGGCCCGGGCTGGCGGGCCAGGTGGCGAAGTCGGGCCGGCTCGACACCGTCATCCTCGGCCTCGGCGGCCAGGGAACCAAGCACGCCGGGCTGATGTACGATTTCGGGACGTCTATCGTCGCCGGGATCGCGCCCGGCGGGGCGGGCACGCGGGTCCATGAAATCATACCCGTCTTCGACTCCGTGAAGGATTGCCTGGTTGAATTCCCCGACGTCGTCGCCGCGAGCGTCTGGAGGCACTATTCGACGGCCCGGGACGCCGCGCTGGAAGCCATCGAGGCGGGCATCCCCCTCGTCGTCCTCATCTCCGAGGGATTGCCCCTGAGAGACGTCCGGGACGTCATCGTCGCGGCCCGGGCCCACAAGACCGTCCTTATCGGCGGGAATACGCCGGGATTGATCTTCCCCCCCGAGCGTATCAAGATCGGCATGCTGCCCGACGTCTTCTTTCCGGAGGAGGTTGCCCCGGGCCGCTTCGGGCCGCGGGGCGTGACCATCATCTCGCGCAGCGGCGCGATCCTCTACCACATGTCCGACGCCATGGCCAGCGTCGGCATCGCCCAGAACGCCGTCATCGGCGTCGGCGGCGACGGGGCCATCGGCTCCACCTTCCGCGACCTCGTTCCCCTGGCCATGGGGTACGAGAACACCGACCTCGTTATCGTCGCCGGCGAGATCGGGGGGTGCCAGGAGGAGATGCTGGCGCAGGACGTCCGGGACCACCCCGGGAAGTATCCGAAGCCCCTGGTGGCCCTGATCTCCGGGGCTCACGCTCCCGAAGGCAAGACCATGGGCCATGCCGGGGCCATCGTCACGCCCGGCCTCGAGACCGGCACTTTTCTGTCCAAGAAAAAAGCCCTGGAGGAAGCCGGGATCCGCGTCGTCAACAGCCAGTTCGATCTGATAGAGGCCGTCCGGGCGAAGCTCAAAGGCAAGACGTATTTCTCGCCCGAGCGGTATTACGCCAAGATGAAAACGATCTGGGAAGCGCCTCCACCCAAGCCCCACTGGACGACGCTCGTCACCAAGGTCGAGCCCAACAACCTCGTCGTCAGGGGCTACCGCGTCCAGGACCTCATCGCTCGGGCCTCGCTCGTCGAGGCCGCCCACCTCGTCGCCCTGGGAGAACTGCCCGGCGCGGAGTTGACGGCGGCCTTGACCCGAGTGGCCGTGGCGGCGATCAAAAAGCCCCTCCCGGCCGTCGTCCGGAATCCGGAGGAGGATCTCTCCAAGACCTTCCAGAAATATCTCCTCACCGACGAAGAACTCACCGCTTTCAAGCCCGTGGGGAAAGCGGCCCAGGCCGAAAAAACCGTTTTCGCCCTGGGGCGGTTCACGGCCTACCTGGCCGCGGTCCTATCGCATAGCGCCGCCCTTGAAGCGGCCGAGCCCGGGGCCCCCTTCGCCCATTTTGTTTATAGGGCTATTTGGGGAGCGGACGCCTTCGATGAGGCGAAGGCGCGCATGATCGAGGCCGTCATCGTGGCCTCCATCGACCATGGTGTCACCCCGCCTTCGGCCCAGGCGACCCTTATCGCCTCATCGGTCCGGGCGTCCTACGAAACGGCCGTGGCCCAGGGTGTCGGCGCCATCACCGACGTCCATGGCGGGGCGGGGGAGAAGGCGGCCGCTTTCTTCCTGCAATGCGCCGGCCTCGTCTCAGGGCAGGGCCTTTCCCTCGAAGAGGCGACGCGGGCCGTCATCCGCCGTTACATCAAAGACGGGAGACGCGTGGAGGGGATGGGCCATCGTGTCCACACCCGGGATCCCCGCCGGGACGTCCTGTGGGCGCTCGCCGATAAAAGCGGATTGGCGGGGCCGTGCGTCGCCGTTTCGCGTATCGCCGAGGACATGCTCAGGGAAGTCCGCGGCCTCAGCCTGCCCATCAACGTCGACGGCGTCATCGGGGCCATCATCGCCGACATGGGCCCCGACCCGAAGTTGGCCAAGGCCCTCTTCATTTTCGGACGGACGATGGGGCTTTCGGCCCACTACTTCGAAGAAGTGGCCAGCCAGCCGCCGATGCGCCTGATCAACTTCAGCCAGGCCGTCTACCGCGGCATCGAAGACCGACCTTATCCAAGCTAAACACAGGACGGCGGACGGCCGGAACGGATTTGCTGAAATAATAAGTAACTGTATCGACCCCTAATTCTGTTAAGTCCGTTCGACTGAATGAGATTTCTCTGACCGTATAGCCGCAGCTTTTATTTTAGGGCCGGCTGATTTTCCTTCCCTTATCAAGGGCAACTGGATTGGCGCCGCTGGAACAGGATAAAATAAGCTATTCAAATCAGGTACATCGCTGCTAAATCTCAAGTATGAATCATTGATATACTGCTCACTCTTCTCAACAGCTATCCAATGTCTGTTTAGCTTTTCCGATACATAGCCTGTTGTATTAGAGCCCGCGAATGGGTCTAGCACTATTTCGCCCGGGTCGGTTAAAAATAAAATAAAAAACTTGGGCAGCTCACCTGGAAAACGGGCAGGATGAATTTTTCTCCCTTCTTTCTTGAGGCGCGCAAAGTATAAACTATTGCTCTCGTTGTTTCCGCATTGAATGAGATTGACAGGGATTGATCCACCCTTATCAAGGGAAAAAGTGTGCTTAATATTATGGCCAGATGGTCTCCGTGTTGGCGTTATCCCGCGTTCTATTAATCTATGCATATCCTTGCTATATGGCTGCAGGACTTTCGCATTATTCGCTTTTGGGTTTGGGGTTTTTGCTAGCCAAAATATATATTCGACAGCGTCTTTAACTCGAATACGGCGGACGTTTACCCATTCGGCCGGCGCAGGCAGCTTTGCCGGATTGTACCAGAAAAACTCTTGGCAGAGATGAAATCCTACCGTATCACATAGATGAATCAGCAAACGGAAATGATATAGTGACCGTGTCGGCTTACCCGGAGTCCAAGTTCCTCCTATATTGAGCACGAAACTCCCCGTTGGCTTCAGTATTCTCAGAATCTCTTCAGCAAAAGGGGAGAACCAATTAATATAGTCTTTCTGGTCTGCATTCCCATACTCCTTTTTGAAGTGCAGCGCATAAGGAGGGGATGTTAAAACCAAGTCGATTGAATCGGTTTTTAGTTGTTTCATAAAAGCAAGTGAATCCGCACAATATGCGGCCCCCCACTCCGTTTTGTATGCTTGCTTAACCATGGAGAATTCCCTTAATCAAGTCTTCGAGGCTATTATGCCAGGGTGGATTTATCGTTAAAGATTGAAGAGGAACACGATGCATTACATTAATCCTATCTCTATAATGGGAATGCTTTGCCAGGTGCTTTGTTTCGATATACATAAACTCCGTCCAGTCCTGAGTTTTTTTCCCTAGACATACTGCGAGAATATCGAACTGGTTATATTTATAGAATCTACTCTTGGGATCATTTTTTGACGCGCGAGTTTTTTGAGTTTCAACCTTGTAGGCTACAATATGCCCTTTGACTCTGTATGCTTCAGTAGCATCCCGCACATTCTTGCATTCGACTCTATATGGCCCATGAGAATCAGAAGGAAGCCAGATTGTATAATCCGGATAAGCATCACGATCATGTTCCTCATAGTGCGAGATTATGCCGGTCTGGTGTAAGGCCATGATATGCTTTCCCAAATGAACCTCTGCGACGGCTCCTTCTAGCGTCACTTTCGCACGAAAACGCCTATTTATTGCATCCAGTAATTCAGACGCAGAAAGCCCGTATTTTTTCTCTAATGGATGAATCATTTACGATCCCTCACATATAAGATACTACAATAATATTGTAGATAATAGGCTATAAATTGAGAATCTCATTTTACAACGAGGAGGGTGAAGGGGAAGACGTAGGCCTGGAGGAAGACGAGGAGGCCCATCAGGGCGGCCAGGGCCAGGCTGTGGAAGAAGACGTAGCGGAGGATGTCGCCCTCATGGCCGTACCAGCGCGTGGCCGTGCTGGCGACGACGATGCTCTGGGCGTCGATCATCTTGCCCATCACCCCTCCGGCGCTATTGGCCGAAGCCATGAGGACGGGGCTCAGGCCGAGCTGTTCGGCCGAGATCTTCTGGAGACTGCCGAAGAGGACGTTGGAAGACGTGTCCGAGCCGGTCAGGGCGACGCCGAGCCAGCCGAGCATCGTCCCGAAGAAAGGGTAGAAGATACCCGTCCGGGCGAAGGCCAGGCCGAGCGTCGCGTCGAGGCCCGAGTAGCGCGTCACGTAGCCGAGAGACAGCATGGTGGCCACGGTCAGCAGGGAAAAGCGGACCCGCTTGAGCGTCCGGCCATAGGCCCGGAGGAGCTGGCGCGGCGAGAAGGACATGAGCAGGCCGGAGGTGACCGCCGCGAGGAAGATCCCGGTCCCGGTGAACGTCAACCAGTTGAAGGTGAAGACGGCCGGCTCTGCCGCCGGCAGCGCGACGACGGGCGGCATGCGGAAGACGAGCTTGTCCAGGCCGGGCACCGGGATGTGGACGATGGACAGGCCGTCGAGGAAGGCCTTGACCTGCGGAATGCCCCACAAGAAGACGAAAACGCTCAGGACGAGCCAGGGCATCCAGGCGCGGAGGAGCTCGCCGGCCGTGAGTCGGCCCCTAGGGAGGGGAGGCCCGGTTTCTTCTTCGCCCGCCGTGCCGAACGTTGTCTTGGGGCGCCACTTCAGGAGAAAAAGGACGAGCGCGGCCATGGAGATAACAGCCGCCCCGACGCCCGCGAGCCAGGGACCGTGGAAGTTCGAGATGAGGAATTGGGGGACGGCGAAAGAAACTCCGGCGACGACGAGGGCCGGCCAAACCTCCTTCATCTTCCGGAAACCGCAGAAAGCCCAGACGAGCCAGAAGGGGATGAGCAGGGAGAAGAACGGGAGCTGACGCCCGACCATGGCGCTCAACTGGCGGACATCGATCCCTGTGACCCCGGCCAGGGCGACGATGGGCGTCCCCAGGGCGCCGAAGGCGACGGGCGCCGTATTGGCGATGAGCGACAGGCCGGACGCCGCGAGCGGGGCGAAGCCGAGTCCGATGAGGATGACCGCGGTCACGGCCACCGGCGTCCCGAAGCCCGCCGCGCCTTCGAAGAACGCGCCGAAGGAGAAGGCGATGAGGAGCAGCTGGAGGCGGCGGTCGCGGGTGATCCCGGTCAAGCTGTCCTGCATGACCTTGAAATGGCCCTTCTCGACGGTCAGGTCGTAGAGGAAGATGACGTTGAGAATGATCCAGCCGATGGGGAAGAGGCCGTAGGCGGCCCCCAGCCCCGCCGTCCGCAGGGCCATCCCGGCCGGCATGGTGAAGACAAGGACGGCGGTGAGCAGGGACGCGCCCAACCCGAGGAGGGCCGCGACGTGGGCCCGGAGCCGGAAGAGGGCCAGGCCGCCGAGAAGGATGACGATGGGCAGGGCGGCGAGGAGCGTCGAGAGTCCGGCGCTCGAGAGCGGATCATATGCCTGGTGCCAGTCCATGCTTTTTAAAGAACGCCGTCGGTTTCCTTGTTGAGGCGGTCGAAGAAGGCGGCCATGAACCGGTGCCGCTCGACGGCGATCCGCTTCCCTTCGCGGGTCGTCATCCGGTCCTTGACCCGGCCGAGCTTGACCAGATACTCGCGGTAGGCGGTGTCCTCCCGCGTGTAGGGTTTCGTTTTTCTGACGTCGATGGCCTTGTCGTGGAGCCGCGCTCCGACCTCTCCGGCGAAGAGAAAGGCCCGGCCGACGCCGACAGCGCCGATCGAATCGAGCTTGTCGGCGTCAAAGAGGATCCTGGCCTCGAGCGTCCGGGGCACGGCCCTCTTACGGAAGCGGTGGGTCCGGATGCAGTGGACGACCGCCCCGACCGAAGCCCGGTCGAGCCCGTGTCTCTCGAGGATCCCCTTGGCCAGCGCCGCGCCGCTTCGGCCGTGGCAAACCTTTCCGCTCGAGCGGTCTTCTTCCTCCCGTCCGATGTCGTGGAGGAGCGCGGCCAGTTCCAGGACTCCGAGGTCGGCCTTTTCCCTGCGGCCGATCCTCAGGCAGAGACGATGGACGCGCTCGGTGTGGTCCCAATCGTGACTGCCCCGGGCGCTGCGGAAGAATGCCCCGGCTTCCTCCTTGATCTTGGAGACGAGGGCGCTGGAGATGGGAGGGGTCATTCGTTGATCATGTGAACGACGAGTCCGTCCTTCAGCTTGGGCTCGAACCAGGTCGACTTGGGCGGCATGACCTTGCCCCCGTCGGCCACCGCGAAAAGCTGTTCGATCGTCGTCGGGAACATGGAGAAGGCGACGCGGAAGGCGCCGGCGAGGACCTTTTTCTCGAGCCCGGCCGGGCCTCGGATGCCGCCGACGAAATCGATGCGCTTGTCGGTCCGGGGGTCGGCGATGCCCAGAATGGGCGCGAGCAGGTTCTCCTGGAGGATGGAGACGTCGAGCGACCGGATGGGATCGGCCGGGTCGAAGGTGCCGGGCCGGGCTTCGAGGATGTGCCAGCGGCCATCGAGGAACATCATGAATTCCCGGCTTCGTTCGGGAGTTTTCCGCTCGGAAGGCCGGACCAGGAATTTTTCGCCGATCCGGGTCCGAAAGGACTCGGAGTCGAGCCCATTGAGGTCGCGCACGACGCGGTTGTAGGGCAGGATCTTCATCTGGCTGTGGGGGAAGATCACGGCCAGGAAGAAATTGTCCTCTTCGTCGCCGGTCCGGCCGGGTCGCTCGCCGTCCCTCTTGACTTTGATCCGCGTCGCGGCCGCCGAGCGGTGGTGGCCGTCGGCGACGTACAGGTTTTCCAAGGCGGCGAACGCCTCCTTGATCCTGAGGACGAGACCCGCTTCGTCCACGACGAAGAAGATATTCCGGACGCCGTCGGGCGTGGTGATGTCGTACGTCGGGTCCTTTTTCATGCCCTCGGCCATGAGCGCGTCGATCGTCTCTTTCCGCCGGTAGGTCAGGAAGACGGGGCCGGTTTGAGCGCCCAGGGTCTCGATGTGCCGCATCCGGTCGTTTTCCTTGTCCGGACGGGTCAGCTCGTGTTTCTTGATGATGTTGTCGAGATAATCTTGGGAGGAGGCCCCGGCGACGAGGCCGATCTGAACGTGCTCTCCCCAGAGCTGCTTGTAGATGTAGAAATTCCGGGTCCGGTCCGGCGCGATCGTCCCTTGGCCGAGGAAGCGGAGGAAATTCTCCCTTCCCTTGGCGTAGACCGCGTCGGAGTAAAGATCGGTCCCGGGGGGCAGGTCGATCTCCGGCTTGCCGATGTGCAGGAAGGAATAGGGGTTCCCGGCGGCCATGTCCCGGGCTTCATCTGACGTCAGGACGTCGTAGGGCGGCGCGGCGACCAGGTGGGCGATGTCTTGACGAGGGCGGACGCCCCGAAAGGGTTCGATGCGAGCCATGTTCTCCTCCGAAAAAGGGGTCATTATAACACAGCCCCAGGCTGATGGTCAGCGAGAGCGTCCCTCCCGCCGCAATGACGCCGACTTGAAGGCTCACGTTTCTTTGGCCGCCTCTTCCTGATCTTGCCCCTGGTCAGGGACGAACGTGTTCGCGATCTCGAGGAAGTGCTCGACCACCTCCGGGTCGAACTGCGTCCCGGAGCAGCTGATGATCTCCTTGACGGCGAAACGATGGGAGGCGGGCTTCCGGTAGGGCCGTTCCGACGTGATCGAGTCGTAGGTGTCGGCGAGGGCCATGATCCGGGCCCCCATGGGGATCTCCCTCCCCTTCAGCTTGTCGGGATAGCCGGTCCCGTCGTAGCGTTCGTGGTGGGACCGGACGATCCGGGCGATCTCCTTGAGCTCGATGACGGGACTGAGGATGTTCTCGCCCCGGGCGGGATGCTCCTTGATCAGCTTGAACTCGGCGTCGGTCAGCTTGCCGGGCTTATTCAGGATGCTCTCCGGAACGGCGATCTTGCCCACGTCGTGGAGGAGCGCGGCCAGTTCGAGGTCGCCCAGCTCCTTCTCGCTGAAGCCCATTTTTGCGGCGATCTTCACCGTGAATTCCGTGACCCGGGTCGAGTGAAGGCGGGTGTATTCGTCCTTGGCGTCGATGGCCGAAACCAGGGACTTGACCGTCGACACGAAGAGCGACCTCTGCTGGTCGACGAGGTCCGAGGTCCTCATCCGGAGGTTGCGGTTGACCAGGGACAGTTCCGCTTCCATCGTGCGGAGGCGGAGCTGTCCCCGGATACGGGCCTTGAGCTCGGTCGAGTCGAACGGTTTGGAGATATAGTCGTCGGCTCCGGCCTGCATCCCCTCGGCCAGCATCTCGGCGCCGGTCCGGGCGGTCACCAGGATGACGGGGATATGCTTCGTGGATGGGTCCTTCTTGACCGCCCGGCAGAAAGCGTGGCCGTCCATGCCGGGCATCATGACGTCGCAGAGGACGAGGTCGGGGTTCTTGGCCTTAAGGAAAGCCAAGCCTTTCTCGGCGGAGGTCATGAGCTCCAGGTCGTACTCGTCGGCGAGGAGCATCTTCATCAGCTTGAGGACTTCGGGGTTATCGTCGATGCAGAGGACCAGGGCGTCGTGGATCTTGGCCTGGTCGACGCGGCCGCCCTCGATGTCCACCTTCTCGAGGTCGACGAGCTGGAGCCGGCGGAAGTCGGTGACGATATCCTGGACGTGCGGTTCGTCCGTGTCGGTCAGCCGCCGCCGCAGCCCGATGGGCAGGTCCTCCGACCGGCGGTCGAGGACCTCGTCGTCGAAATGCCCCTCGCCCTTGCGCATCTCGACAATGAACCGGGAGCCCCGGCCGAGCTCGCTTTCCGCCCGGATGGTCCCCTTGTGAACGAGGACGATCTCGCGGGTCAGCGCCAGCCCGATGCCCGTGCCCTCCTGGGCCCGGGACTTGGACCCGTCGACCTGGGAGAAGCGGTCGAAGATCGTTTCGAGCATGTTGTCCGGGATGCCGATCCCCGTGTCCTCGACGGTCATCGTCACCATGTGGTCCTGCTCCTCGATGTAGATCGTGATCTTACCGCCCTTATTCGTGAACTTAAGGGCGTTCGAAAGGAGGTTGAAGACGACCTTCTCGAACTGGTCCGGGTCGATGGTCAGGTCGACGGGATGGGGAGGATTCTGGCAATAGAGCCGGATCTGCTTCTGGTCGGCCAGGGCTTTGGCCGAGGCGAGAAGCGGCGGGATGAATTCGACGAGGTTCACGTTCTTCAGCTTAAGCCGCATCTTCCCTTCCTCGAGCTTGTTCAGGTCGAGGAGGTTGTTGATGAGCTTGAGCAGCTTGTAGCCGTTGCGCTGCATCGTCTCCAGAGCGTCCTTGAGAGCGGGCGATAACTTCCCCATCCGGCCTTCGAGGACGACCTTGAGCGGGGCCAGCATCAGGGTCAGAGGCGTTCGGAGCTCATGGTTGACGTTGGCGAAGAACTGGGTCTTGAGCTCGTCGAGGCTCTTGAGCTTGACGTTCGACTCCTGGAGCTGGGCGGTCGTCTCCTCGAGCTGGAGGCGGCTGCGGAGCTCTCGGCGCCGGATGCTCTCCATGATCGAGGAGCCGAAGGCGCCGACGATGATGATGGAGGTCAGGAAGAGGAGGTTGTTGGTGATGAAGCGCCAGACCTCGATCTCCACGCCGTCGACGACGATCGGTTGCTGGCCCAGAAAGTACCGGACGAAGCTCGGCGCGGCGTACATGAACCAGATCGAGGCGTAAAGATAGATGGTCCAGCGGAAGGCCAGGGGGATGAGGACGATCATGCCCATGACGATGATGTTCAAACCCTGGTAGTAGCTCGACAGGAAGCCGCCGAGGATGTAGATCATGATGGCGATGGCGGCGGCGTCGACGAGGGCCAGGACAAGGGCGACATTCATGACGCCACGGCTCGAGTTCGTCTTCGACAGGACGAACAGGATCAGGCCGACCGCGGCGATGACGCCGAGGCGGATGAACAGGAACGTCATGAAGTACTGGGGCGTGTAGATGGCGTCGAGGCCGATGAACAGCACGTAGAGGCCGATGCTCAGGAAGGCGGCCAGCCGGGTCCGGCCTTTCAGGTTGTATTCCTGGTTCAACCGGTCTTCGAATTGGGGGTCATGGCTTGCCATCGGCATCTCTCGCTTTGGTGACATAGACATATCCCTGAGGCGGCGTCCCGTAGGACGGGATGATCCGCAGGATCTCCCAGCCCGTTTCCTCGAGCAGGGCCTCGAGTTTTTCCGGGTCGAAGAAATCGAAAGTCCCGGCCTCCTCGAGGTCGACGAGTTCCTGGGCGTCGTTGAGGAAGGCGCGAAGGGACTCGATGAGGAGCGCCTTGGGCCTTTCCGGAGGCAGGGCTTCCGGGGGCATGGCCTCGATCTTCTCGAGCAGCCGGGTGAACGGGCCGGAGGCGTCGGTGTCGGGCCGCATGCTCGACAGGACGAGCAGGCCGCCGGGCATGATGATCCGGCGGGCCTCCCTCAATGTTTCGGCGGGATTGAAAATGTAGGACAGGACGAGGCTCATGAGGATCTTATTATACCAGCCCGCCTTGACCGGCAGGTGGAACGTGCCCGCCAGCATGCCGGGCATGAGGAGACGGCGAAAGTCGGGCTTGCCTCCGTTGAGACCGCGGACGTACCGGGCGGCGCGGTTGAAGTCGGTGATGATCCGGTATTCCTGGAGGTCGAAACGGGTCTTCAGCCAATCGTCGTGGGCCGGCGTGATCCGCTCGCCGCGGAGGATCCGGTGGAGGCGGGGAGAGTAGTCCTCCTGGATCTTGATCGCGCTCTCCAGGGTCAGGTTCTCGACCTTGTCGGCCATCTCCTCGAACGTCCCGGCCTCGCCGTCGAGGAAGCGGCGGACGGCGAGAAAGCGGCTCATCTCCAGGTCGACCGCGACCAGGTCGAAGCGTCCCGGCTCTTTGAGCGCGGGGAATCGTGAGACGAGCTTCCGGGACGCTTTCTTCATGGCCTCGGGGATGAGGTCGGCGATCGTGATCTGCGCGGGCAGCTCGCCGCCGTCGACGAGGAGATGTTCGACGAAGTTGCCCGTTCCGCCGCCCAGGTCGAGGAGCCGGTCCCCGGGCCTGATCTCCAGGGCGTGGAGCTGGTCGCGCATCAACTGCTGGTAGTCGTCGGAGAGGGCCATGACGTCGAAACCGATGAGCTTCTCGTCGCCGACGAGATAGTGCCGCCAGTAGCTCTTGCGGTTCTTGAGGTTGCGGGGCGGGAGGCGGTCCTTCTCGGCCCGCCGCACGACCTCCATGTCCTTCCGTCCCGGCAGGACTGGCTGGACGAGTTCCTTGTGGAGGAACCGGTGGATCAGGGAGGTGATCGTCCCGAACAGCCGCAGGCCTTCCTTGGAGGTCCGGGCGTTGTGCCCGATCGGGACCGAGATGACTTCGCGCGGGGCGTCGACCTGAACGCTCATGACGTCCCGGATGAACTCGGCCTTGACCCAGCTGTCGTGCTGGCCGTAGATCCAGGTGATCGGCAGGTCGAGATGACGCATGTCTTCGCGGGCCTGCTCGAGCGTGGCCACCGAGTTGGCGACGCCGTCGGCGACGTAGGGGTCGACGTTGACGAGATTGCCCAGGACCGGCATGACCCCGAGCTTGATCCCCAGCTGGTAGTTCTCCAGGAAATCGAGGCCGCAGTTGACCCGGACCATGAGGTCCCGGAATTCCGGAGTGCCCATGCAGGCGATCCAGTAATCGATCCGCCGGCGCTCCGTCTCGTCCCTCAGAACGATCCGCGCTTCGAGCGCCGAGAAGGAGAAGGTCAGGAGAATGACCGAAGAGGCCTTGAGCTTAGGGTTCGTTTTGAGCCAGTCGAGGACGGCCACGATGTCCTCGGCCCCCTGGCTGAAGTTGGTGTTGAGCATCTCGTAAGGCGGCTCGTCGGCCTCGGGGTCGTTGTGGCTCTCGCCCTTTTTGCGGATCCCGTCGTAGCGGACGACCGCCAGCGGCTTGCCCAGGAGGCGGAAATTTTCGCAGAGGGTCAGGGCCAGGCCGAAAAGGGTCTCCTTGGTCTTGCCGAAAGCCGGTGGGACGATGACTACGGGGATGGGCCGGCCGTCCAGGGGAAAGGCCGTGTTCAGGAGGCCGACGATCTCCTCTCCCCGGCGGTTTTCCAGCCTGATGACGTGGGGAACCATGAGGGAGGTCTTGACGAAATCCGGCGGAGGGATCGCGCGGTCCCGGCCGCCGGCCTTCTCCGGGGCATCCTCGCCGTGGCGGGCGAAATCCAGGTCGGGGGCATGGACCGATTGGATGCTCATCCGCCCGATGCCGAATTGGACGCCGTACTTCAACCCCCGGCCTTCGCCCTCCTCGGCGAGGCCCACGTGGCGGACCTCGCCGGTCTCCTCCCAGAGGATCTTTTCGCCGTCGCAGATGGCCATGGATTCGAGCGGAGTGCCCTTGAGGAGGGAGGGCGCTTCCCCGTCGGCGACGAAGCTCATCCCGTTCGGGCTGATGTCGGTGATGCGGCCGCGGAGCTTTCGGTCGAACGGGGCCGGCAGGGGGATCTCGACGCGCAGATCGCCGGCCGGGCTGATCCTTTTTTCGGCCCGCTTTTCCGAGTAGAACATGACCCGTGGATAGAGGCAGACGAGCGTCCGGCCGTCCGGGAAGATCCGGGAGATCATGGTCTCGAAATTGTAGGTCGCATAGCCGATCTGGTACGAGACGAAGAGGAGGTCGGAAGTTTTGAACTTGACGTCGAGTTTCTCTCCCGAAAGGTGGCACACGGAGGGCGGCTGGATGTCGGCGAAGGTCAGGATCTCGGGGTTGCCGGAGCGGGCCGGGACGGCGGCGACCTCGATCTTGCGGGCCAGGGCTTCGCGCATGAGCGATTCGATCTTGACCGAGTCCGTGAACAGGACCATCTCGTCGGTCCGGAGGAACGGGTAGCGAAGCTTGAGCTCGACGAGGTCCCGGATGGCGACGTAGTCCGACATGAACTGAAGGAGCGACAGGCGGCTCGTGTCGTCCAGGGATTCGAATTCGACCCCGACCCCGCCCTGGTCGATGTCCTGGCGGACGACCCGGCCGTTCACCATGTATTGCCGGCCGTCGGGAAGCGAGATGTTCAGGGGGACGGCCGAGCCCTCGGGCAAGGACGACAGGGTCTTGAAGAACATGCCGTTCTCGCTGAGATTGACCAGTTTGGCCTCGCCCAACGGACTGGTCTCGATACGGATGCCCTTGGTGCTGTCGAGGGTGACCCGCATGGAGGAGCGCTTCTCGCGTGACCGTTGGGCGAGGAGGAAGCCGATCTTGCGCCGGATGGCGGCCGGGTCGGCCGGCTTGGCCAGGCAGCAGTCGATGCGGCCGTAACTGGCCAAGTCGATGAGTGATCCGTTCGAAGCGGATTCGGTCAGGACGATCTTGATGATGGCATCGGAGTTCTTGAAAAGCTCGTTGAGGAAACGGAGGAGCTCCGTGCCTTTCATCCGGGGCAGGTCTTCGTTGACGACGAGGACGTTGACCTCGGTGAGGGCCTTGATCAGATGGATGGCCTCGATGCCGCTCGTCGTCGTGTACACGGCGTAGATGTCCCGCAGGGCCCGCTGCAGTTTCTCGAGATAGGCGAGGTCGTCGTCGACGACGAGAACGACGGGCTGGGCGCCCGCGGCTGATTTTTCCATCTGCTCTCGCGCCATCTAGGGTCCGGCCTCCTGGGAACGCACGAACTCCTTTAGTCGGCCGATGGGCGGGGGCGCGGAAAAGAACGGAGGCTCAGAAGCCAGACCCCAACACCAAACTTTGTGGGACTCCATGCGTATCCATACAAAATCTAGTATATAAACATAGGCCTGTCAAGGGTTTCTTGGTTTGAGCCCCCTGATGATCGCGGCCGCCGCCTGGGAGAAAAGTCCGACGTCGATGCCCGAGCAGACGAGACGATAGCCTTCTTCGAGGGCCTTGAGGGCGCCCGGAATGTCAACGGCGAAGATCCCGGCCGGGACCTTCCTTTGGGCGCACGCGGCCGCGACCGCTTGGAGGGCCTCGCGGACATCGGGGTCCTGGATCCGGCCGGGCTTGCCCAGGCTGGCCGAAAGGTCATAGGGGCCGATGAAGACCGCGTCCACGCCGGAGACGTCCAGGATGGCCTCGATGACCCGGACGCCGTCGATGTGCTCGACCTGGGCGATGACGACAGTCTCCACGTTGGCCGACTCGACGCTCTCCTGGAAACGTGTTCCGTAACGGTTGGAGCGGCTGAACCCGACGCTACGGCCGCCTTCCGGTGGATATTTGCTCCAGTGGACGGCCCGGGTGGCGTCCTCGGCGGAGTTGACGTGGGGGACGATGATGCCCGCCGCGCCGGTGTCGAGGGCCTTCTTGATCCACATTTCCCGGTTTTCCGGGACCCGGACTAGCGGGGCGCAGGGCTCGCGCGCCGCCTGGACCAGGCGCAGGACGTCACGGGCCTCCAAGGCGCCATGCTCCATGTCGAGGAAGAGCCAGTCGAAACCGGCATCGGAGGCGATCTCGACCAGCTCCGGCGAAGGCAGGCTGAGCAGGGTGCCGATGAGCCGGTCGCCCCGGAGGAGCCGATCGCGGAAACGGGCGCTCATCGCTGGAAACTCCGGCCGATGAACTTCAGGCCTTCGAGGACCTGGCCCGGGCCGTCCCAGGACGCGAGCGGCTGGCCCACGGCCAAGCCCAGGACGATGGCGGCCGCGAGGGCCAAGCGCAAGGCCTTCGAGTTTTTCATGGGTTCCTCCTGTCCGGATGGGGGATATTATGAGGGATGGGGCCGCGGGTCAAGCCGGGCCCTTTTTCCCGAATTTGCCGAGAGGGAATTCCTGGGACACGATACGAAATCAAGAGAATTCGTTCATGTCCCGGAATTCCCCCCCCGCGTTCTATCGGCAAATTTGGGCGTCTTGCGGAAGCTGAGGGAGATCCCGCTGGCCGATGGGGTTTCGACCGTCGTTTCCATGAAGTCGAGGCTCCGGACATAATCCAGGAAGTCCCGGATGCCCTTCATGTAGCCGAGGCTCGAAACGCCGTGGACGGCGAAACATCCGCCGGAGGCGAGCTTGGGCAGAAGGGCCTTGAAATAATTCAGCGTCCAGTTCTTGTCGGCGTCGATGAAGACGAAGTCGAACGGCCCCGGCAGCTCCTCGACGAGGTTGTGGGCGTCGGCCAGCCGGGCGTCGATGGTGCCGTCGAGCCCGGAGGCCTTGAAATTCCGGACGGCCAAAAGGTGCCGGAATTCCTCGATCTCGACAGTAATGAGCGAGCCGCCGGTCTTGCTCAGGGCCCAGGCCTGCCAGATGCCCGAGTGTCCCGTGGACGTCCCTATTTCGAGAGCGCGCCTGTAGCCGCGCTTAAGGATGAGGTCGTAGAGGAACCGGCCGTCGGCCTCGGTGACGTTCTCCTCGCGCCACTGGTCTTTCTGGGAGGCGAGGAATACCCGGACGCGATCGTCGAGGGACTGGGAAGGGGCCGGGACGGTTTGTCCGAAGGCGAGAAGGAAGACGAGCGGGCCGAGTGTCAGAAGCAGACAGGCCGCTTTTTTCATCACTTGCCGCCTGTAAGCACTATAGGGGAGCGCTGATTTCTTGTCAAACCTCGCCGGGTAAAAAAAGGGCCGATCCCCGGAGGGACCGGCCCGGTCGTGAACAGTATCAGCGGCTACTTCTTGACCTCTCCGCCTTTCTCCTTGGCCATGGCGTCCTTGATGTCCTTGACGAGCTTCTCGTACTGCTGGACGGGGAAGCCCTCATACTTGACGGCCAGGGGTTTGACCAGCTCGACGGCCTTCTCGGCGGCCTTGAGCGCCTCGGCGTATTTATTCTGCTTGAAGAGGATCTGGCCGAGGACGTAGTTGTTGTAATAGTCGGAGGTCAGTTCCACGGACCTCCGGGCGGCGTCGAGCGCGCTATCGAGGTTCTTCTCTTGCCGGTTCCAGAAGGAGGCGTAGCTCGCAAGAACCGCTTGGTCGCCCCAGTTCTTTTTGGCGAATTCCGGCCCGTAGATGGCCAGGGCTTTGTCGGTCTTCTTGAGCTTGGAATAGATGCCGGCGACCTGGGAGAGCGTGTAGGACTGGTCGGGTTTCAGCTTGGCGGCCAGTTCGGCCATGGCCTCGACGCTCTCGAGGTTCTTGTCCTGCCCCAGCCAGAAATTCGCGTAGCCGGTCAGGGCGTAGACGGCGTTCGAGACATAGCCGTCGATGAAGTCCTTGCCGTACTCCTCTTCGGCCTTGGCCGGGTCGCCCTTGAGAACGTAGAGCTGGGCCAGGTTACTCTGGTACTCCGGATCCTGCGGATAGCCGGCGATCTCCTTGAGTTTTTCGGCGAGCGTGATGCCCTTGTCGACGGGCTCCTTGTCCCGGATGATGCGTTCGACGTAGCCGCCGAGGGCGCCCTTGTCGTCGGGATACTTGGCCGTGTATTCCTCGAAGAATTTGCCGGCGTCCTCCTTGGAGGCCTGGTATCCGTAGTAGTAGCCGAGGTTGGTGTAGACCGCCTTGACCAGCGGACTGTCGGGGTATTTCTTGAGGAAGGCCTGGAGCAGGGCCGGGTCGGGCTTGCGCCCTTGCGCCGCCGCCTGGCCGATCTCGAACTCCGCGGCTTGGGTGTAAGGGACGGTGGCCTTGTAGTATTCGTAAGTATGGGAGCCCTGTTTTCCCTCGGGATCGAGGGCGATGACCTTTTCGTAGAGCTCCTTGGACTTCGCCTCCATCGGGGGCGAGTAGCGGCTGCCGCACTTATCGGCCAGCTTGAAGACGACTTCGACGTTCGCCGGCTCCTTGGCGTAGCGCTCGTTCAGGGCAAGGTAGGTGTCGACGCCGGAGACCGACTTCTGGACCTTTTCCAGGAACTTGTCGGCGGGAGGGCCGTAGCCGACGATCCAGTCGACCTCCTTGCCGTCCTTGTCGACGAAGAGCTCCGTGGGCGTCGCGTTGATGTTGAACTTCGTGTAAACGGCGTCGCCGTTCGTGTCGCCGCGCGTGGCGCGGTAGAGGATGACGTTCTTGTTGAGGAAATCGGCGTATTTGGGGTTGTTGTAGAACTGCTGAACCAGCAGTTTGCAGCCCCCTCAGCCACTCGAGTAAAAATCGATGAGGATGAGCTTGTTCTCTTTCTTGGCTTTGGCCAGCGCCTCGTCGAAGGGGCCCGAGAGGACCGTGGCCGTCTGGGCGGCGGCGAACGTGGCGACGAGGAGGAGGCCGGTGATGGCGGCGAGTTTCTTCATGCAGCCCTCCTAGGGGATAAAATTGTCCGTCCGGGTCAGCATAGCGCATCCGGCGGCGGATTGCAATCCGCCACCCTCATTATTTACGCCGCGGCGAAGCCGAAGGTTGCGCCGGTCGGCTAATATCCCGCGTCGTCGGGCCCGACCTTTCCCTTGAACACGCGGTAGGCGAAGACCGTGTAGCCGATGACGAGGGGCATGCCGACGAGGGCGATGATGAGCATGACCTTGAGGGTCAACGCGCTCGACGAGGCGTTGGCGATGGTCAGGCTCAGGGACGGATCGGCGGCCCGGACGAGGTTGGGGTAATGGATGGCGACGACGACGCCCCATAATCCGAGAAACGTCAGCGAGGAAAGGAGGAAGGTCCGCTTGTCGGTGGCCTTCTTCCCGGACCGCATGAGGGATCCCAGCGAAATTCCGACGATCAGCGCGAAAACCCAGGCCGGGATCATCTTCGTCGCGTCGGGTAAATAAATCCACACGACGATAAAGGACAGCAGAAAGGCGATGGAGGTGGCCACGACCAGGATCTTGACCGACTTTCGGGCCCGGGCCTGGAGAGCGCCCTCCGTCTTGAGCGCCGCGTAGGCGCTGCCGTGGAGGAGGAAGGCGCAGAGGCCGAGGACGCCGAAAATGAGCGGCAGTGAACGGAAAAGAGTGAAAAAGTTCCCCGCGTATTCCGTGCGGGCGGCGAGGGGGGCGCCGAAGACGTCGCCGACCGTCCGCGCGTAGGCCGCCCAGTTATTGCCGAAGGCGAATTCGAGGGCGATGCCCGTCGAAACGCCCATGATGAAGACGACTCCGAGGATCCTGACGAGATAGGCGGACACATCTTTATAGAGAGCGTTTTTCGTTCTCAGGTAGAGAGATTCCATGATCAGGATGAGTAATGAAAGTCCGAGCGTCGTCGGCGGGAAGAGAAAATGGAAGCCGGCCGTGAGGCCGAATTGGAGCCGGGCGAGGAATACGGCGTCCATGCGCTCCCTCCTTTCATCGCGGCCGCGGCCCCATAACGGGCATTGTCACGGGCTTCCGGCCGTGTTAAAATACCCTCCTGCCGGGATCACTGAAAACTATGCCCACCGAAGAACCGACGGCCGTCGAATTGACCCACAGGGAGAAACGGACGGCGGCCGGGAATTCCGTCCTCGCCGCCCTGGGCCTGACGGGGATGAAGCTCGCCGTCGGCCTCCTCAGCGGGTCGCTCGGGCTTCTGGCCGAAGCCGCCCACTCGGGCCTCGACCTCGTCGCCGCGCTCGTCACTTTCGTCGCGGTCAGCGTTTCGGACCGGCCCGCCGACGAAGCGCACCCTTACGGCCACGGCAAGGTCGAGAACTTCTCGGCCCTCATCGAGACCGTACTCCTCTTCCTCGCCTGCGCCTGGATCATCTATGAAGCCGTCCATCGGATCTTCTTTCGCGCCGTCGAGGTCGACCCCAGCCTTTGGGCCTTTCTCGTCGTCATCGTCTCCATCGCCGTCGACGTCAGCCGATCCAAGATGCTCTACCGGGCCGCGAAGAAACACCAGAGCCAGGCCCTCGAGGCCGACGCCCTCCATTTTTCGACCGACATCTGGAGCTCCGCTGTCGTCCTCGGCGGGCTTGTCCTCGTTTGGCTCGGAAAGAAGATCCTTCCCGGGCACGCCGGAGTCCTCAACCGGGCCGACGCTGTCGCCGCCTTGGGCGTCGCCTTCATCGTCCTTTTCGTCAGCTACCGGATGGGGAAACGGACGATCGACGTCCTGCTCGACCGCGCTCCCGAAGGCCTGAAGGAAAAGATCGCCGCGGCCGCGGATGGAGTCGAAGGCGTCATTACCGTCGGCAAGGTCCGTCTTCGCCGGTCGGGGGCCGTCATCTTTGTCGACATGACGATCGAGGTCGACCGCACGCTGTCGTTCGAGCGGACCCACGCCATCGCGGAGGACGTCGAGGCCCGGATCCAGGCCGTCGTCCCCGGCTCGGACGTCGTCATCCATACGGACCCCCGCGAGAGCGCCCGGGAAACGATGGCCAGGCGAATCCGGACGATCGCCGAGAGGAACCAGATCCCCGTCCACAACATCAGCGTCCATGAGGACCACGGCGAGATCCACATCGACCTTCACCTCGAGGTGGACGACCATCTTCTTCTCCACCAGGCCCACGACCTGGCCAGCCACATCGAAGAGGACCTTCGGGGAGACATCCCGGCGATCAAGCGCGTCAACACCCACATCGAATCGCGGGGGACGGGCATCGGCAGCGGTTTGGATGTCACGGCGGGGGAGGGGGCGCTCGTCGAGCAGGTGAGGAAGATCGCCGACGCCGTCGCCGGCCGGGCCTGCTGCCATGACATCCTCATCCGGCGGCAGGGCGACCGGTTCGCGGTTTCCCTTCACTGCGGATTCGACAAGAACCTGCCCGTCATCGAGGCCCACCGGCTGTCCTCGCGGATCGAGGAGGCCCTGAAAAAGGAGATCCCGGCGATCGAGCAGGTCCTCGTCCACACCGAGCCCGAGGCCCCCCGGGCATGAGCCGCGACAAAACGCCGATGACGCCGGCGGTGCGGGTGCTCAGACAAGCGGGCGTCGACTTCACGGAACATCCCTACACATATATCGAACACGGCGGCACGGCCAGCTTCGCCCGGGAATTCGGCATCGACGAGCACGCCGTCGTCAAGACCTTGATCATGGAAGACGACGCCAAGAAGCCGCTCGTCGTCCTCATGCATGGCGACCGCGAGGTCTCGACAAAAGAACTCGCCCGAGTGCTGGGTGTCAAGACGGTCCAGCCGTGCCCCCCGGAAACGGCCGAACGCCATTCCGGCTACAGGGTCGGGGGGACTTCGCCCTTCGGGCTGCGCAAACCGATCCCCGTTTATGCGGAAGGGACGATCCTGGAGCTTCCGAGAATTTACATCAACGGCGGTAAGCGCGGTTTTCTCGTCGGACTCGACCCGAAGGATTTGGCGAGGGTCCTCAAACCGACGTCCGTCACCGTCGCGGTTCCTTGAAAGAAGCCCATCTTAGGCTTTGCGACATCCATCGCCACCTTACGATGGGCTTCGTGATAGGCTCAGACGAGAATTCCTCCCCGGATGACCGTCACCGCGCGGCCGGCGATCCGGACCCGGTCGCCGTCGAGACGGAGATAGAGGACGCCCCCGCGCGCCGAGGCCTGGAAGGCCGTGAATGACGTTCTCCCCAGCCGGCCGGCCCAATAGGGCACGAGGACGGTGTGGGACGATCCGGTCACCGGGTCCTCGTCGACCCCGACCGCCGGGGCGAAAAAGCGGGAAACGAAATCGAAGCGCTTGTCGGAGGCGCGGCTGGTGACGATGACGCCGCGTGCCGGGAGAGAACGGAGCGTCGCGAAGTCCGGCTTGATGGAACGTACGGCTTCTTCGTTGGCCGCTTCGAAGAGGACGTCCTCGGCGCTCATCCCGATATAAACGGGTTTGATGCCCAGGGCCCCGACGACCGCGTCGGCCCATTCCGGCGGTTTCGGCAGGGGAGGCCGGGCCGGGAAATCGAGTTCGATGAGGGCGCCGTCGCGCCGCGCCGTCAACAGCCCGCTCAGCGTCTGGAAGCGCGCCTCACGGTCCGGGCCGAGGATCCCGGTTTCCCAGAGAATATGGGCCGTGGCCAGAGTGGCGTGGCCGCACAATTTCACTTCGACCTTGGGCGTGAACCAGCGCAGGCGGAAGCCGTCGCGCTCGGCCAGCGGAAAGGCCGTTTCGGCCACGTTCATCTCGGCGGCCACGCTCTGCATCCAGGCCGCGTCGGCCGGCGCCGGGAGCAGGCAGACCCCGGCCGGATTGCCCTTGAACGGCTCGTCGGCGAAAGCGTCGACTTGAAAAATGGGAATGCTCATGAGGGCCTCCATTCACCCGGGTGGTTGACCCGAACATGTTAGCACAGCGGGGCGAGCCCGCGCCACGGCCGTTGATCCCGGGTTGTATTTATTGGTAGCGAAGGGACTCGACGGGGTCGGAGACGGCGGCCCGCACGGCCTGGTAGCCGACCGTGATCAAGGCGATTATCAATGCCAGCGTGGCGGAGAGGACGAACGGCAGGATCCCGACCGGGACCCTGTAGGCGAAGTTCTGCAGCCACTGCCGCATGCCGAGATAGGCCACGGGCCAAGCGATGAGGTTGGCGATGATGACCCATTTTGTGAACTCGCGGGAGAGAAGGCCTGCGATCGCCGGCGCCGAGGCCCCGAGGACCTTGCGCACGCCGATCTCCTTCGTCCGGCGTTCGGCCGAATAGGCGGCTAGGCCGAAAAGCCCGAGACAGCCCACGGCGACGGCCAGGAGGCTGAAGGCGAAAAACATCTTCATCGTCCTCCCTTCGTTGCGGTAGAGTGCCGCCAGGCGTTCGTTCAGGAAATCGTATTTGACCGGTCCGGCCGGATTGAACTGGTCGAAGACCGATTGGACGTGCCGGACGACCTTGTCGAGAGAGCCCGGCGCGATCCGCAAGGACAGGGTGTTGGACTGGCCGGGGAGGATGTAGGTCACGATGGGGATGACGGGGCGATGGAGGGACTCGTAGTTGAAATCGCGCACGACACCGATGACCCGGCCCGTCCTGTTCGGGGCGAAGGTCCCGAAATTCGTGCCGATCGCCGCCTCCGCGCTCTTGAAGCCCAGGCGCTTGACGGCCGTCTCGTTGAGGATAAAGGCCTCCGCGGCGTCGGTGGGCATGTCGATGGAAAAGTCGCGGCCAGCGACGAGGGTCATGCCGTAGGTCCTAAAGAAGTCGTGCTCGACCCGGTTGTGGGGCATGCTAAAGGGGTTCTGAACCTTGGCCCCGTCGACCTCGGCCCAGAATCCCGGGGCGTCGAGAAGGCGGCCCGCGGGTGCACGCTTGGACAGGGTCGCGGCCAGGATGGCCTTTTCCCGGAGGAGGTCATTTTTCATGTCCGTCCAGCGGGTGGAGACGCTCCTCTCGACCGGCACGCAGATGATGTTGTCGCGGTCGTAGCCGAGGTCGGCCGTTCGCATGAAGCGCGTCTGGCGGGAGATGACCGTCACGGAAAAGATGAGAGCGATGGAAATGGCGAACTGAAAAACAACGAGGCACCTGCGCAGGGCTGTCCCGCCCCCCCCCCGGGTCAGATCGCCGCGGAGGATGTTCGATGGCCGGAAGGAGGCCAGGTAAAGTGCCGGGTAGATCCCGGCGGCCAGGCCCGTCAGGAGGAAACCGGCGGCCAAGACGAACAGGTTGGCCGGCGAGAGGATGCGGCCGAATCCCATCGTGTGACCGGTGAACCGGCCGAAGGCGGGGAGGGCGAGGACGACCAGACCCGTGGCCAGGAGGAGGGCGATGAACGTCACGAGGAACGATTCGCCCAGGAACTGGACGGCGAGCGTGCGCCGGGCGGCGCCCACGACCTTGCGGAGCCCGACTTCCTTGGCCCGCTTGACGCCGCGGGCGGTGGACAGGTTGATGAAATTGACGCAGGCGATGGCCAGGATGAAGAAGGCGATGACCGTGAAGAGCCGGACATAGCGGATGTCGCCGCCAGCCTCGAAATCGGAACGGGTATGAGAATAGAGGTGGATGTCCTTGACCTTTTGGACATGGAGAGTCCGGGAATCGCTCGCCTTGACCAGGCGTCCCTGATCGTCGGTCCGGGCCGGAAAGTGCTTGTCGAGGAAGGCGGGCATCCTGGCCTGGAGCGCCGGTCCTCCGTCGCGTGTCGATAGCCGGGCGTAGATCCCCGTCACGTTGTCGGAAAAGTTCCGCGTGCCGAGGAAATAATCGCTGTCCCCTGTTCCGGAGAGGCCCTTCAAGGTGATATAGGACGCCAGGAAATCGAGGTGCAGGTGAGTATTCGGGGGGGAGTCTTCCATGACCCCCGTCACCCGGAAGTCACGGTCGTTCATGAACGGAACGGTGAGGTTTCGGCCCATGGGGCTTTTGTCCCCGAAGTATTTTTGGGCCATGCTTCGGGAGAGGACGATGCTTCCGATGTCGTTGAGCGCCGTGGCCGGGTCGCCCTGGACAAGAGGGAGAGACAGGATATCGAAAATCTCGGGCTCGGCGAAGAAGAGACGCTCTTCTGTGAAGACCTGATCGCCGACCTTGAGCACCGTCCCTCCCGGTCCCCAGATCCTGGCGAGCCGTTCGATTTCCGGGAAATCATTTCGCAGAAGCAGGCCATAGGAGGGGGCCAGGGTCGCGAACTCCCCTTGGATCGAGCCGTCCGCGTTGAGCCAGGCGTTTTGGATCCGATAGGTCCGGTCGGCGTAGGCGTGATACGCGTCATAGCTTGTTTCGGCCCGGACGTAGAGGAGGATCAGAAAACACACGGCCAGGCCGACGGCCAGGCCGACGATGTTGAGGGAGGAAAAACCCTTCGACCTCAGGATGTTCCTCCAGCTCGTGATCAGGTAATTCTTGAACATCGGACTTCTCCCTCAAGAAGGTGACCGGCGGCGGTCCGCTCTCTATTAAAGACGCGGTTCCGGGCCGCAAGGTTGCAAAGCCGCAGGCGGCCGACTAGCCTTGTTCCTGATGCGAAACACCGCGGATGACGTTCGGATGATGTTCACTTGAGCGTGAAGGCCACGACCCGGCCGTCCGCGTAAGTGGGGGCCACCAGCAGACTCGAGCCGGGAATGACCGTGAAATCCGCCAGGTTCATTTGGACGGTCGTCGTGTCCAGGATCTTGGTGACGACCCCCGACGGCATCACCCGGAAGAGCCGTCCTTGGTTATGGGAGACGAGATAGTTGCCGTCGCCATCGAGGGCGACGCCGTCGACGATGCCCGTCCCCAGCCGGGCCAGCAGGCTCACCCTCTTGGTCGCGATGTCGACAGCTTTCAGCGCGCCGTCGCCGGCTGTCCCGACGACGAGGAGCCCGCCATGAACGAGAAGGCCGTTGGGCTGGGGAATGTCCGCTCCGGTGAGCCAGGGCTCGACCTTGGCGCCGTCGAAACGGTAGATCGTGTTCTTGCCCGAATCGGAGATGAAGACATGGCCCGAAACCGGATCCGCGGCGGCGTCGTTAGGAAAAACGGGGGCGGGTAGAGCGTGACGGGCGATGACTTTGCCAGACGGGATGTCGATCTCGGCCAGCGCCGCGCGTTCCACCGCGTATAGCTTGTCCTTGTGGACGGCCAATCCCGTCGGATTGTTCAGGCCCGTGATCCAGTCCGGCTCGATGGTTTTCCCGTCGGTCGAGAGCCTGACGATCGCCTGCCGCCCCTGCCCCTGGCTGGGGGTCGTGGCGTCGTAGATCGAGACATAGATGGAATTCCGGACGGGGTCGTAGGCCGCGGATTCGGGCATGCGGAAGACCCGAGGCGTCCGCCAGACTTCGGCGACGCCGGGAGCCGCGTAGACCGCCCCGGCATCCCGGCACATGAATCCCCAGCCGCCGAATGCTTCGGTGACGACGAGGAGAAGCTCATTCGCCCCCTTGCGGAGAGGCAGGGCCACGGAATCGAAATAGCCGACGATGCCGAGGAACGCGGAATCGCGGAGCCGGTAAGAGCTGTCTCCGGCGAAAACAAGGGCGCCGTTGCAGAAGATGCTGACTGCGTCGCTGTAGCCGAAGTCGATCTTTATCGCCTGCTTCCGGCCGTCCGAGCGGATGACCGTCCGGGCCAGTACGCTCTCCGGCTCGACGCCGTTGAAAACGATGGAACGGGAGACATCGACAAGGCCGGAGGGCTTGGCGGTTACCTTCCGCCACTTCGCTTCGGCCAGCATCTTCGGGTCGGGGTATTCTTCCGTGTCGAGCAGCAGGGCGGGGAAGCCGCGGCTGAGCTCCCAATCGACGATGACGCCGGGAACGGCGTCGACCGGCGGCGGCGGAGGGAATTCCGGGGTTTTGCCCAGCTCATACCGGAAGTTGGAGAAAAAGGCGGCCCCCTCGCCGTAAAGGGCAACCGCTCCTTTGCTCAGGCCGTGTTTGAGGTCGTCGACGACGAGGGCCGGGGCGCCCGATTCTCCGACGAAAACGCGCGCCCGGCGGCCGGCCACTTCGACGCGGACGGGGACCCAGGCGTTGAACGGGAACTGGAGAGTGTTCGTGAAACCGTCGCCGCTATAGAGCTGCCAGCCGGCGACACCGTTGAAGACGGGCGTGTACTGGATGGCGTCGGCGTAAAGGCCGGCGCGATGGGGGCGGATATAGAGCCTCTCGGCCTGCCGGGGCGTTTGCATGCGGAAGATGAGGCCCGGGTAGGCCCGGCCGCCGGTCAGACGGACGTCGGGTACCCAGACGTCGAATTCGATGACGCCATCCTCGAAATCGACGTTCTTGAGGATGGCCAGCCCGGCGACCGCCTGACGGCCCGCCTGCTCCACGACCCGGGCGTTGTCGAGGTTCCAGTGCCCGGCGTCGAAAGGAATGAACGTTTCCTGGGCGGAAGTAGAACCCAGCCAAATGGCGGCCCCGAGCACGATCAGGAGTATTTTTTTCATAGGCTTCTCCAAAGTAATAATCTAAATTCCGACCACACCGTCAAAGGAGCAAAATACAGGCCAATTCCCCCGGCGCTAGGACTCCCGATGTAAATAAGATATTTATCAGGGGATAGGCCTATTCATACGGTCAAGAGAGGTATTGGAAGCCCAACGGACCTGCCGGATATAGGATCCGGACTTCGTGGTGCCCGTTCGCAAGTTGTGACCGGACTGTCCGTAATCGGACAACGTTTCGGCAGAGATAATCTTTGCCTGCGGGGCCGGTTTTTTATATGATGTTCGGGCAGAGACGGACTCCCCGTCCGGAGAAAGGAGACCCCATGAACGGTCAACCGAATCCCTCTCCCTACGACGCCCCCGATCTCTACGACCTGCTCTTCGATTCCCTCGATTTCGACATCCCCTATTGGCTCGATGTCGCCCGCGGCGCCGGAGGCCCGGTGCTGGAGGCCGCCTGCGGCACGGGCCGGATCCTTCTCCCGATCCGCACGGCAGGTTTCGATATCGACGGGTTCGACTCGAGCCCGGCGATGATCGTCCGTTTGAAAGAGAAGGCCGGGTCGAGCGGGCTTGCCGTCCGGGCCGACGTGGCGGATATGCGGGATTTCACGATGGGCCGGCGCTATGCCCGTATCTTTTGCTGTTTCAATGGGTTCGCTCACTGCGCAACGATCGACGATCAGCTCGCGTTCCTGTGCCGCTCGCTCGAGCACTTGGAGCCGGGCGGCGCGCTTGTCCTCCACATGTCCTACCCAGGGCCGGCCTACTGGCACGAACCGGAGGGCGCGGCGGTCCTCGAGCACGAAGCGCCGCGGCCTGGCGGGGGGAAGCTCCAGCTATGGGACAACCGAAAAAAGAATATCGTCGCTCAACGACAGGATTCCGAGGTCGAGATCTGGGAGCTCGACGCCTCCGGCCATCCGCAGGCCGTCCACAAGTTCTCAACCTCCCAGCGCTGGGTCTACCGGTTCGAGTTGGAGCTTCTCCTCCGGGCGGCCGGCTTCGCCCGCTGTGACATCCTCGGCGGCTTCGACGAACGTCCCCTGATGGCGCCCGACGACCAGATGATCGCCTGGGCCTTCAGAGCTTGAGCAGCCAGCGTCCGAGCAGGGCGCCGGCCAAGGAAACCAATCCGCCGAGCGTTGTGCCCCAGACGAGATCGACGACGGTCACGACGATGGGCCAGTCTTTCAAGGTGGCCAGGTTACTCAGGTCGTAGGTGGCGTAGGAGATCAGTCCAAAGAGCGCCCCCATGAGGAGCGCCTTCAGCGGTTCGCCCTGAGCCAGGGCCGGCCGGATGACGAAGATGAGCAGCCCGACGATGAATACAAGATAGAAGAGCAGGGCCGCGGCCCAGTTGACCTTTGGGCTCATGAGGAACCCAAGGTGCTTGCGGTAGAAGCCTTTGGCCACGACGCCCAGCCAGACCATGTCGATGACGAAAAAGACGGCCAGGGTGATGAGGTAGAGAGTGATGGCCTGTTTGAATGTCATGTTCTCTCCTTCTATTTCTTTGCTTCGGGCTCCTTGTAGAGCGCGTCGAGGTCGCGCTTGCCGCGCTCGAGGTAAGGGATTCCCTTGGTCATCCACTCCGGCTCGGGCGTGCCCAGCAGGAAGTGGTCGAAGAACTCATCGAGGCAAACGGTCCAGTACTTCTGGTTCTCCCGCTGGCGGAGGCCGTGCTTCTCGCCGTTGAAGTTGAACATGTAGGCTTCTTTTCCGAGGTGGCGCAGGGCGGAGAAGAACTCGATCCCCTGGTACCAGGGCACGGCGTCGTCTTCGTCGTTATGGATCGTGAGATAGGGCGTCTTGACCCGCTCTACCCAGAAGAGGGGCGAGTTCTCGATGAACTGGAGGGCCCGCGACCAGAGCGGCGCGCCGATCCGGCTTTGGGTCTTCTCGTACTGGAAGGCCCGCGACATGCCCGTCCCCCAGCGGATGCCGCCGTAAGCGCTGGTCATGTTGACGACGGACGCTCCCGCCTCGACGGCCGCGAAGATGTCGGTCTGGGTGATCATGTAGCTGATCTCGTAACCGCCCCAGCTGTGACCCTGGATGCCGATCCGTTTGGGGTCGATGAAGCCCATCCCGAGGATCTTCTCGACGGCCGGAATGACACACTTGAGGGAGCTTGGCCCCGGGTAGCCGACCTCGTAGATGATGTCGGGCTGGAGGATGACGTAACCGTTGCTGACGTACCGGGCCATATTGATGCTCGTGCCCGGAGAAGGCGTATAGTAACGGTGGAGACTCGAGGCCAGCGTTTCGTAGATGTAGACCATGAGCGGGTACTTTTTGGACGGGTCGAAGTCATCGGGCTTGATCAGGACGGCCGGGAGCGGGACGCCGTCGCCGTTGATGTACTCGATGAGATCGGCCTTGCCCCAGGTGTATTCAGTCTGCTGGGGGTTGGCGTCGCTGACCTTGCGCGCATCGGAGAGATCGGCGCCGCTCACCCAGAGGTCGGGGAACTCGTCGAAGCGCTGCTCGGTGTGGACGTAGACATCGGCGTTCTTGGCCTTCTCCGAGATCCGCATGAGCTTGTCGAGCATGACGACCTTGGCCGGGGCGGCGTTCTGGGCCAGGGTCACTCGATAGACGCCGCTCGCCCTTGTCGTGTCGTCCGTCGTCGCGAGGAGAAGGGGGGTTTTGTCGGGGACGGTTCTTTCGTCGCGGTCGAGGCGCTGGTAGCGGAAAACGAGTTTGTCTTTGCGGCCGATCCCCTGGGTGATCATCCGGGCTTTCGAGCCGTCCGGGAGGATTTCCCAGATGTCGTAACGGTCGTAGACGAGGACGGCCTTGTCCCCATCGGTCCAGCCCGCCGTGCCGTAGGGCCGCGGCTCGCTCGGGCTGTCGTGGGTCTCGTCGACGAGGGGGACTTTGATCGTGGCCGTGATGTTCGACGTTTTCCCGTCCGAGATCCGGTAGGTGTACCAGTTGTCGTCCGCGTCGTTGAAGTAGATGAGGTAGCTCCCGCCGGGCGAAAAAGAGGCCCGGCCGGCGCTTTTCTCGAGGATCTTTTTCCGCGAGCCGTCGTTGACGTTGACGACATAGATGTCCTCGTAACCCTGGTCCCAGGAGACGAGTTGCCTGTAGGCGAGGTCGGAGGAGCCGAGAGCGACCTTGGCGTCTACTGATAGCGTGATATCCGGTACATCCTCGGTAGCCAGCTGAACGAACCTTTTCTCCTTCGGCCCGAGGTGCATGACGCACATCAGCGTCCGGTTCCTGTCCTGTTCAGCCTGGGACTTCTGCATCGGCTGGAGGAAGGGGTCCTTCCAGTTCCAGATATCGACCTTGATCGGCTCCGGGGCATCCTTAGGCTCGGGCTTGGGGGCCGCGGCGATCCCGAAAAAGAGCCGCCCACCGTCCTTGGAGAACTGGGGCTTGCCGTTCTCGCTGACGGCCATATCCGCGGGGAAGCCCTTGGCCATGCCCGGGGCCAGCTCTGTGGCCGTCTCGCTTGGAGTCGCGGGCTTTGCCGCCCCGGAGGCGGTGACTTGCTTGTTCGCCGGCGGTGCCCAGTAGTAAAGCTTGGAGGCCGATTTTTCGGACTTGTAGTCGTCTCGGTCGCTGGTAAAAGCGAGCTGGGAGCCCTTTTCGTCGAAGGTCAGGTTTTTGTAGTTGGCGAGGCCTTTGAGCAAAGCGACGGTCTTGCCCGAAGCCGCTTCCCAGGCGAAAGCGCCGTCGCTCTCAGGGGTCTTGGAGGAGACGCTGTAGGCCAGCCACGTTCCGGGTTTGGCCCAGACGTAATCGACGACCTCGGCGACCTTAGTCTCCTTTCCGGAGGCGAACTCGCGGATGACAAGGTCGTTGCCGGGCTCCTTTTTCTTCTCCTCTTTCTTCGGCTCGTCTTTTTTCGGTTCCTCCGGCTTGACCTCGGATTCTTTCTTCACTTCAGGCTCTTTTTTGGCCTCTTCCTTCTTGGCATCGTCCTTCTTCTCGTCGGGCTTCTTCAAAGGAGGCTCCATGAGGTAGGCCACGAACGCGCCGGACTCCTCGGGGACCTTGAAGCTCTTGACCCGGTCCACCGTCGTCACTTCGCCGGTGGCCAGGTTCATGATGCCCAAACTGTTCTTGGGCTGTTCCTCCGGTTTCTTCTTGTCCTTTTTGGCTTTGTCGACGTCCGCCTTGGGCGGGGCGATGGTGAAGGCGACGAACTTGCCGTCCATGGTCAGGACGGGCTGTTTGCCGCGGGCGGCCCGGAATTCTTTGTTCGTCTTGAGGTTCAGGGCGACGAGCTCGCCGTCCCCGTCCTGAGGGACGAGGGCGTAGACGAGCCACTGGCCGTCGCGGGAGAGCTGGGTCCCTTGGATCGATCGCCAGCCATTATAAGCATCGTAGCTTATCGGCTTCTTGGCAGCCGGGGTGACCTGGCTCGTCCCCGCAGCACCGGCGCTCGTTGTCGCGACGACGAGCGGCAGGGCAAGGATGACGAGGATGACGATCCTCAAAAGGGAAAGTCCGGCATTCTTTTTCATGGGGCCTCCTTGGATGGCGTGGGACTGCCTCCGTAGGGGACTGTCCCACTGGTAATGCTCTGGCGGGAGAAGCATGAGACGTGAATATAACAGCGCTCGTCCCGCTCGTCAATCCGGGCTCAGCGGAGAAAAACGAGGAGGGCGTCGCCGACGGGCCGCTCGCCGGTGAAGTCCGAGGGACTGTTGACGACCCGGCCGCGGACTGCCATGGTCGTCGAGCCACCGCCGTCCATGTTGACGGCCTCGACGGCTCCGAGCTCGATGAGGAGCGCCGTGAGCTCGGCGATCGACATGCCGATGCTCAGCTCGGGCTGACGGCCGTCGACCGTGATGAGCACGATGCGGCCGTCGGCCCGGACTCCCGAGGCCGTCCGCGGATGACGCGCCGCGGCGAAGCCCTCGGGGTAGATGCCCGGGTCCGAGGACGCGGCGGGTCGCCCGCCCCTGACCAGACGCGGACCTCCGCCGATGACGAATTCCGGGTCGAAGGCGGGCCGTGGGCTGAGCCGGACGTCGCTCCTCAGTTCAACCCGTGTCCCTCGCTTCAGGTTGGCCCGGACCCAAGCGGCCGCGGCTCCGTTGCCCGAGACGATCCAGCCCGTTCGGGGGATCTTGTTGTTGCCCTGCCGTTCGATGAGGGCGGAAACGCGTCCTTTCTCGACGACGACCTCGACCCCGTCCGGCCCCGTGAGGGTCGTCCGGTAGAATTCGGGCGTGAACAGGATGAGCTCGTTGTCGAGCCGGGGCCGGTTCAGGCCGTCGACCCGGCGCCGGGCCTTTTCCGAGGCGATGAGCTCGGCCCGGAAGCCGACATCGACGACACCCATTCGGGTCCACCGGCCTCTGTTGGACACGGCCAGGCCGGGCCGTTTGCGGGACGGTTCGCTGAGGACTTTCCCGGCCTGGAGGACGATCCCCGCCGGTTCACCGCGATAGGACCCCTCTGTCCGGAAATATCCTCCGTTGACGGCTGCCAGCGCCCCGCGGCGGGCGGCGATCGAGCTGGTCGTTTCCGTCCCGACCCCCCGGTCGAGCGCCCTGCCGAGGTCGAGGCGGACCTTAGAAGGATCGAGGATGAGGACGTTGATCACCCATCGGTCGGGGCCGATCCCCCGTCCGAAATCCCCCCGCCGGATCTCGATATGCTCGACGCCCGGGGCGACCGTCTCGACGCGCCGGGTTTCCGGAGGGCTTTGGCGTGTTTTGGCGGCGGGCGTTGCGGATGTGATGAAGAGCGAGAGAAAGACGAGGGAAATCGTGAGGTTCCGGTGTCCGGCGGACGACGAGGGGGCCCGGCTTCGATCCTCGACCGCGCCCGGGAGCGTCATTCGTGCCAGCTCACAAATCCCCTTCCCCTTACCCCGTGAAGTAGAGATAGGCGGCGATGATCAGGGCCAGGACGATGCCGGAGGCGATGAGGTCCGTTGCCGTCCAGCTGGCCCGCGATTCCTTTCTGTGCTCGGCCGTGACCGTCCCGTAGGTCAGCCCGCTGATCTTCTCGTAGGAGGGCGCTTCCGTCAGGTAGCTGACGACGATCATGACGACGACGCTGACGAGGAAGATGAACAGGCTGTAATACTGGAAGAAGACATGGTTGACGATCCATAAGAACGATCCCTCGGCGTAGGAAAAGCCGCTCATGAGCTTGACCGGCGTGTCGACGGCCAGGCGGAAGAGCCCGAGGCCGAAGCCCGTGCCGAGAGCGGCCAGACAGCCCTTGGCGTTCAGCCGTTTCATGAAGACGCCGAAGAAAAAGACGACGAAGATGGGCGGGGCGAGATAGGACTGAACGCCCTGGAGATAATCGTAGAGGCCGCGGCCGCCGCGGATGACGGGGATCCAGAGCAGCCCGATGAGGACCATGACGCCGGTGGCGACGCGGCCGATCCAGACCAGCCGCTCCTGAGTCACCTTGGGGCGCAGGCGCTGGTAGAAGTCCATGGTGAAGAGCGTCGCGGCGGCGTTGAAGGCGCCGGCGAGCGAGCTCATGAGCGCGGCGAGAAGGCCCGCCACCACCATGCCGCGGATGCCGATGGGCAGGATATTGGCTACGAGCATGGGGAAGGCCTTCTGGGCGTTGGCCCGGATGAGCTCCGTGCCCGTGCCGAAAAGCTCCTGCTGGAGAGCCTGGTTCTGGCCGCTCTTGGCAAGGGCGAAGGCGATTATGCCGGGGATGATGAAGATGAAAACGGGCAGGAGTTTGAAGAAGGCCGCGGTGATCGAACCCCGGCGGGCCTGGCGCTGGTTCGGGGCGCCGAGCACGCGCTGGACGATGTACTGGTCGGTGCACCAGTACCACAGGCCGATGATGGGGGCGCAGAAGAGCATGCCGATCCAGGGGTAGTTGTCGTTGAAGTACCAGGCCATCCGGCCGGCCTCCTTGATCGGGGCCCAGGTCCCTTGTACTCCCGCCGGGACGAGCGGCTTCCAGAGGTTGAACATCTCCCCGCCGACGATCTCTCGGAGCTGGCCCCAGCCGCCAAGGGCCTTCAGGCCGAAGAACGTCACCAGGGCCGCGCCGACGATGAGGATGAACGTTTGCAGAGCTTCGGTGTAGGCGACGGCCTTGAGCCCGCCCATGACCGTGTAGAGTCCGGTGATGACGATGACCAGGATGGAGCCGATCCAGAAGCTATCGAGGCCGAGGAAGTTCAGCTCCGGGAGGAGGACGCTGAAGACGACGCCGCCGGCGAAGATCCCGACGGCCATTTTGGTCAGGACGTAGGCCACGAGAGAAATGAGCGAGAGGACCGTTCGGGCGGCCGGTGAGAAGCGCCTCTCCAAGAACTCGGGCATGGTGAAGACCCTCGAGCGCATGTAGAACGGCACCATGACCCAACCGAGGACGAGCAGGCACCAGGCGTGGAGTTCGTAGTGGGCCATGGCCACGCCGTCGGTCGCGCCCGACCCGGCCAGGCCGACGAGGTGCTCGGCCCCGATGTTCGAGGCGAAGATGGACGCCCCGACGATGAGCCAGCCCAGGTTGCGCCCGGCCAGGAAGTACTCGTCCGAGGTCTTCTGCTTTTGGCGCATGACCTTCCAGGCGATGCCGAGGATGATGCCGAAATAAACGAGAATGATGATCCAGTCGACGGGGTGGAGTACGCTCATGGCCTCTCCTTTCGATCGTCTCCCTTGTCGGGCGCTAGGGTCACGGCCCAGGCGGGGTAGGGGACGGCGCTGCCCTTCACGGCGTGCCAGAGGATGCGGTTGAGGGTGTCCTCCGGGCAGGCGTCGATCCGCTTGAAATTCAGACGCCCCGATTGGACGGCGTGGCGGCGGAGCAGGGCGTCGGCGATCTTGTTTTTCGGCGGATTCATCGTGTCGAGCGGGATCACGTTGGGCACGGCGTCGAAGGGCGTGAGATCCGGCCTCCCGGTGAAACAGTCGAACATCGGTGTGGCCGTGGCGTCGAACTGGTTCATCGGCGGCAGGCCGAGGATCTGCTCGATCGTTCGGAGAATGCTCGTGGTGTTGTACTGGGTGCTGACGATCACGCCCCGCTTGGTGTAGGGGCTGGCGCAGTAGGCCGTCGTCCGGTAGCCGCTGACGTGGTCCCAGCCGTTCTGGGGGTCGTCCTCGATGCCGAAGACCACGGTCTCCTTCCAGAACATGCTGTGGCTGAAGGCCTCGACGATGCGGCCGAAGGCCAGGTCGTTGTCCGCGACGCACGCTTCCGGTGTCGGCGAGCCCTCGGACGTCCCGCTGGTGTGGTCGTCGGGCAGGCAGATGAAGATCAGCTGGGGCATGCGGCCTTCTTTGTCCCACGCGGCGACCTGGTTGGCGACGTAGCGGGCCCGCCAGACGTCGGGGACGTCCATGTTCCAGCCGAGGGTGTCCGCCGGCGAAAAGGGGCGGACCGTCTCGATGGCCGGGACACTGCCGATCCTCACCTCACCGCGGCCGTTGAGGTACTCGTCCCAGTAGTCCTTCCATTCGGGATCGCCCTTGCGGGCCGGGTCCTTCCAGCCGCAGTTATGCATCGTGAACTCGCCGAAGTTCCAGAGTGAAACGCCGTGCTTGAGGGCGTTGTCCCAGATGAAGCCGCTCGGCGCGTACGCCAGGGCGTCGACCTCGTCCGGGCCCATGCCGTCGGGATAGCTCCGCGGCCAGCCGGCGAACGACTTTTCGAGGTAGTCGGTCCCGAAGGCCGTCGTCGACCATTGGTGGCCGTCGGCGCTGAGGATGCCGCTGCAGTAGGTATTGTCGAGGAGGGCGAACTCGCGGACGATCTTATGCTGGTTGGGCGTCACCTTCTCGCCGAAGATGCATAGGGCGGCGTCGCCGTTGCCCGGCTTCACGTCGCCGAGGACCTGGTCGTAGGTCCTGTTCTCTTTGATGACGTAGACGACATGCTTGAAGACGCTCGGCTCGCCGATCCTCTCGGGCACGGGGCGCGGCGGCTGGTTGCGGCGCGGCTGCCGCAGGGCCTGGGCGATCCGCTCGCGGTGATAATTGGCGTAGACGATGTCGGTCATCTCCCATAATTCCTTCTGCCGCGGCTCCCGGACGATCGAGACCGACCCGTGGTACTGGTGGGAGTTGAATCCGGGGGCGCCGGTCGGTCTGTAGGGCGTGGGTTGGACGGCGTGGCCCTTGATATTGGCGATGCAGAGCGTCCCCCGGTTCGCGTTGAAGGCGAGCGCCCCCGGGAACCAGCCGACCGGGATGAGACCCTTCAGTCGGGACTTCCGATCGCGGGGGCTGAACCTGATCGCTCCGACGGCGTTCTGGGTGCCGTTGGCTACATAGAGCGTCTTGCCGTTCGGGGAGAAGGCGAGCGCGTTGGGCGAGGCGCCGAAGAGGTCGGCCGGGCTGGACTTGGCCCAGATCGTCTCGACGACGCGGTCGGTCGCCGTGTCGATGACGCTGAGGTTGTCGGACGCGGCGTTGGCGCAGACGAGGTAGCGGCGGTCCGGCGAAAGGGCCAGGGCCGATGAGTGGAGCTGGACGGCGATCTCGGCCGACGTCGTGCCGGCGGCGAGGTCGATGACGCTGACCGAACCCTCGCTGGCGACATGTCTGATGGGGTCGACCCGGACCTCTGTGCCCCGCCCGGCGGGCCCGGTGAGGTCCCCGGGCTTCGGCCGGCGGCCGCCCCAGTTGCTGACGTAGGCCTTGCCGCCGGACAGGACGACGGCGAAGGGCGCGACGCCCACGTCGAACGTCCGTGCGACCGCTCCGGTCGCGGTGTCGAGCTCGAGGAGGCGGTTGGACAGGTTGCCGCAGACGTAGAGCTTCAATCCGTCATCCGAAAGGGCCAGTCCGGCCGGTATCTCCTCGGCGCGCCGCGGCGCGGAGGCGAGGGGGAGCGGGATCGTATGCGAAGGGGCGACCTCGCCGTCCGCGGCGACCGCGAAGACCTTGATGCTGCCGTCGACGTTGCTCATGTAGATCCGGCCGCCGTCGGGCGCGAAAATGAGCCCGGCATAGCTCAACTGGCCCTCGTCGTCGGGATCGAGGATCATCGGGGACGATGTCTCGGGCTGCTGTTCCCCCTGCTTTTCGGCAGGAAGGACGACGCGCTGCCTGACCGCGCCCGTGGAAGGGTCGAGGATGACGATCTCCGGGGTCTTCCCGGCGACGGCCAGGAGCTTTCCGTCGGGGGAGAGGGCCAGCGCCTGGGGCCTCAGGCCGGGGAGGATGGTCTGGATCCCGATTGGCGTCACGATCTGGTTGACCGGGACGACCGTCCGGTTCGGCGACTTCGCCCCTACGGTCTCGACGTCTTGGAGGGCGGGAAGCCCGGCCCCGGTCGTACAGGGACCGGGACTGGGAAGCCCTGCCTTCCCCGCGGAGGTGGAGAAAAGGAGGACGATGGATGCCGCGGCCGCGGCGAGGCGTAAAGTCCGGAAAGTCATGAGGTGCTCCTATTTGATCAGGCGCTTTCTCATCATCCGGATGGAGATCGTGAAGACGACCGCCGTCAGGACGACGAGGCCGGCGAAACTCCAGCCCAGCCCGGCCGCGGGTTCGCCGGAAAAAACCGCCCGGGAGATCCGGACGGCGTGGGTCAGGGGCAGAAACTCGGCCAGAATTTTCATCCAGGGAGGGAAGTGGTCGAGCGGGAAGAAAACCCCGGAGAAAAAGAGCATGGGTGTCACGATCAGCTCGGTGTAATAGCTGAAGAAGTCGAAGCTCGGGGCGACCGAGGTCACGATCATGGCCAGCGAGCCGAAGAGGACGCCGATGAAGATCAGGAAGGCGAGGAGGAGGACAAGCGCTCCGGGCGACGCGGGGGCGACCCCCATGAGCAGGGCGACGATCATCATCAGCGTCCCGCTGACCAGGCCCCGGAACGACCCCCAGGCGATGTCTCCGGCCACGGCCTCGTCGGCGGAGACGGGCGTCGCGATGAGAGAATCGTAGACTTTCTCGTGGACGATCTTGATATAGGTCCCGTAGAGGCATTCGAACGACGAGGACATCATGACCGCGGAGACGAGGACGCCGGGGACGAGAAAGTCGAGGTAGGGCTTGCCGCCGAAGGCGCCCATGTAGGCGCCCATCCCGATCCCGAACGTGATGAGGTAGAACAGCGGCTCGACGAGGCTGACGAGGAAGGCCGGGACGATGAACCTCTTATAGGAATAGAGGTTTCTCAGGAAGACGTAGGCGATCCGGTAGGACAAGCTCATTCGTGGAGGCTCCTGCCGGTGAGTTTGAGGAAGACGTCTTCGAGAGTGGCCGGCCTGTTCAGATAGTTGGGAACGTCGAGCTCAATGAGCCTGCGCATCAGGGGGTGACCGTCCCGGCAATAGAAATAGAGCGTGTCGCCGACGCGCTCGTGGGCGTTCGAAAGGGACGATAAGGAACCGAGGAGCTTTTCGTCGTCTTCCGGCGGGACCCGGACCTCGACGACTTCCCGCCCGATCTCCTCCTCGACGAGCTTCCCCGGCACGCCCTCCTTGAAGATCTTGCCCTGGTACATGACGACGATCCGGTCGCAGAGCTGCTGGGCCTCCTCCATGTACTGCGTCGTCAAAATGAGGGTCGTGCCCTGGGTCTTGAGCTGACGGAGCCTCTGCCAGATCAGGTGGCGCGCTTGGGGGTCGAGGCCCGTCGTCGGCTCGTCGGCGACGATGAGCCTCGGCCGGTTGATCAGGGCCCTCGCGATGAGCAACCTCCGCTTCATGCCCGTCGAGAGCTCCGAGATCTTGCTGGCGGCCTTGGCCTCGAGCTCGACGAAATGGAGGAGCTCGGCGATCCGGACCCGGGCCTCCTTGCGGCCGATGTCGAAGAAACGGGCGAAGACGACCAGGTTCTCCTGGACGGTCAGGTCGTTGTCGAGGTTGATCTCCTGCGGGATGACGCCGGTGATCATCTTCAGGGCCCTGTTGTCGATCGAGGCGGGCAGGCCGCCGACCCTGAGCGTCCCCGAGGTCACGGGGGAGACGCAGTGGACCATCCGGACGGTCGTCGTTTTCCCGGCGCCGTTCGGGCCGAGGAAGCCGAAGCACTCGCCCTCCCGGATCTCGAAATCGATGCCGGCTACGGCGACGAGGTCACCGTATTTTTTTGTCAGCCCGGCGGCCGTGACGAGGCTTTTCTCCGGGTTCATGGCTCTTTTTTTCTCCTTATGACACTACAAGAAGCGCGCGATGGCTGTCAATACCGCTGACGGTTGCCCGAGCGGCGTCAAAACTAACTTGGGCTCCGGATACTAAGCTTAGGAACGGCCGTGCTTCTTGAACCGGCTTGAAGGATTCGGGCGCTCGGTGCTATGATAAAGGCGGGACAGAACGAAGAACGAGAGGAGATTTCCATGGCTGATGTGACATATACCTGTTCGGTGTGCGGCAAGCAGACCATCGTTGAGGAAGGGAAACCGGTGCCGCTGTGCTGTACAAAAGAAATGGAGCCGCTGCCGTTCTGCACGACGGCCCCCAGCCCCGAGATGGCCCGCAACTCCGACGAAGGCCTGCCGTGTGACGACGGGACGCTGGCCAAGAAGAAATAGCCCCCGGCGGATCAGACTCTCTTTTCCTTGACGACCAGACGGTCGTAGATCCACAGCCCGATGATCGAGGCCACGCCGATGGCCACGATGATGAGCCACATGGTCACGGTGTCGACGGCACGGCCTTCCTTGAGCGGCGTTTGGATGTAGCGCTCGAAGAGCCGGCCGCCGATGGGGCCGCCGACGATGCTGGCCAGGGCGATCGGCAGGCTCTGGTAGCCGAGGTAGAGCCCTTCCTGCCCTTTGGGGGCGATGGCCCCGATGTACTCGTAGACGCGCGGCGAGGCCATCATCTCGCCCACGGCCATGGAGGCGATCGAGACGATCATGAAGATCCCGGCGATCGGCAGGCTCAAGCCGAGCAGGCCCGTCTTCTGGGTAGCGTCGGCGAAGAGCAGGGGCGGGAGAACGTTGACGAGCATGCCCAGGGTCACGACGATGGCCCCGAGCATGATCGTCTTGATGGGCAGCCACCGCTTGACGAGGCGCGTGATCAGGAGCTGGAAGCAGACGATCATGATGGGATTGGCCAGCGTGTAGAGCTCCATGGGCGCGTCGGGGTCGACGTAGCGCATGAACAGGGGCATGAGGTTGTAGAGCTGGATGTAGAGGAACCAGAACAGGCTCAGGACGAGGATGAGGAAGGCGAACTTGAGGTTCCCGAGGACCACGAAGATGCCCATCAGGGCCTGGCGCAGGGTCCTTTTCTGGACCTTCTGGCCGTCCTTGATGCCGTCGCTGACGTACTGCGGCTCCTTGTAGACGAAGAGGGTGATGACCAGGCCGACCAGGGCGAAGGCCGTCGCGGCGTAGGTGAAAATGGCCGGGATGCCCAGGTTCGTCCGGATGAAGTAGGAGACGCTGCGGCCCGAGATCGACCCGATGTTGATGACCATGTAGAAGATGCCGAAGGCCAGCGTGGCCCGGGTCCCGGCCGTCTTCTGGACGGTGCCGGCGATGCAGGGCTTGACGATCGAGCCGCCGAGGCCGATGAGGACGATGCCCAGGACGACGGGCACGGTGAAGTCGACGGTTTCGGCCGCGCCCCTGCCGATGATCCCGGGCCAGAGCCGCTGGAGGTTGCCCATGATGAAATAGCCCATGGCGATCAGGACGAACGAGACCGAGAGCGAGCGCTTGAAACCGAACTTGTCGGCCAGCGTCCCGGAGAGGATGGGCATGAAGTAGATGATCCCCCAGAGGAGGGAGCCGTTGAGGAACGTCGCGAAACTGGGGGTCATTCCGAGAGACTCCTTCAGGTAGATGACCATGAAGGAGGCCATGGAATAATAGGCGGCCCGCTCGAAGAGCTCGATCGTGTTGGCCGTCCAGAACGTGGCCGGGAACTTCGGCTTGATGGTCGGTTCGTCGGTCATGGTCGGTGTCCTCCCGCCGGTAAAATAAACCAGGGCTGCCGCCCGAATCAAGAAATATTTTCTTCCCGGTCCGCGGACCGGACGTCATCAGAATAAGAGCCGCGCTTTTTCCTCGACCTGCTTGATCAGTCGTTCGCAGCTTATCCGGTCCGGCGCCTCCAGGACGACGATGAGGACGGACCGGGCCACGGCGGCCGCGGCGTAATCGCCGGTTTCGAGCTTCTCGAGCGTCCGCGAGCTTGTCCCATCGAACGTTTTCGAAAAGAAGTCCTGGCCGAACTTTTCGTAGATGTGCCGGGCGTTTTCCTCCGACGGGTAGGATATGACGAGCAGAAGCGCTTCCCCCGGGCCGGCCATATATCGGGCGAATACGGCTTCCGTATTTTTACCGAGCCCCAGGACGGCCTCGTCGGCCAGATAGTAATGGGCGTTGAGGGCCGCCTGGTCGCGGAGAGCGACGACGCTCGATCCGATCAATCCCTCGGCCGGCAGGACGTCGCGGAGACGGCCCCCTTCCGGAACCCGGCCCGGCGCGACGAGCGGGGAAAGCAGGAGGGCGGCGAGCAAGAAAAACAAGCAGATCCTCCGCATGGTTTACACCAGATACTTGTCGACGAGGTTGATCAGGAAATAGGCCACCCCGGCCGTCAGCCCGGCGCCGGGGATGGTGAAGACCCAGGCCCAGACGATCCTCAGGGTCACGCCCCAGCGGACGGCCGACATCCGCTTGGCCGCTCCCACGCCCGAGATGGCCCCGGTGATGACGTGGGTCGTGCTGACCGGCACGCCGGCGTGGGTGGCGAAGAAGATACTGATGGCGCTGGCCGTCTCGGCGCAGAAGCCGTCGATCGGCCGGAGCTTGGTGATCTTCTGGCCCATGGTCTTGACGATCCGCCAGCCGCCGGAGAGCGTCCCCATGGCGATCGCGGCGTGGGCACCGAGGACGACCCATAACGGAATGTAGAACGTTTTTGTCCAGCCGGCGGCGAAAATGAGGCTGGCGATGATGCCCATCGTCTTCTGGGCGTCGTTGCCGCCGTGGCCCAGGCTGTAGAGGGCTGCGGAAACGAGCTGAAGACGCCGGGCCGCCTTGTTTATCCGGGTCGGATTCCCCTTGCGGACGATCCAGGTCGTGATCGTGATGAAGGCGACGCCCAGGACGAGGCCGAGGATGGGGGCGACGAAGATGAAGATAACCGTCTTGACCCAGCCGCTGGCGATGATGGCGTCCGGGCCTGCCTTGACGATGGCCGCCCCGGCGTATCCCCCGATCAGGGCGTGGGACGAGCTCGTGGGCAGGCCGAGGATCCAGGTGAAGAGGTTCCAGCCGATGGCGCCCAGGAGGGCGGCGAAGATGACCTGGGGCGTGACGATGCTGATGTCGATCATCCCGGCGCCGATCGTGTGGGCGACGCCCGTGCCGAAGACGAGAAAGGCGACGAAGTTGAAGAAGGCGGCCCAGATGACGGCCTGCCGGGGCGTCAGCACGCGGGTCGAGACAACGGTGGCGATGGAGTTGGCCGCGTCGTGCATGCCGTTGGTGAAGTCGAAGGCCAAAGCGACCAGGATGATGAAGATGACGAAGAGGAAACCGGCGCTGGGCATGAAACTCAGGTGGACTTGACGATGATCTCCTCGATGACGTTGGCCACGTCCTCGCAACGGTCGGCGGCGACCTCGAGCCGGGTGTAGATCTCCTTGAGCTTGATGAGATCCTTGATCTCGGCGGCCGTTTCCGCCTTCTCGAAGAGGTCGGCGATGGCCTCGCGGCAGACGACGTCGGCCTCATACTCGAGGATGTTGATCTGCTTGCAGAAGGCGTGGACGTGCCCCAGGGACTCCAGGTTGTCGATGGCCTCGAAGATCTGCTGGACGGCCTTGCTGATGATGTCGACGAGTTTTCTCACCTCGGGCGTCGGCTGGGCGACGTGGAAAAAGAACATCCGGCTGGCCACGCCCTCGATGCAGTCCAGGACGTCGTCCAGGCCGCTGGCCAGGCCGTGGATGTCCTCCCGGTCGAGGGGCGTGATGAAGGTCTCGCGGAGCTTGGTGAAGATCTCGTGGGTGATATTGTCGCCCTGGTGCTCGATGTCCTTGATATGCAGGTATTTCTTCTCGACGTCCTCGTAGTTGTTCACGAGCTCCTGGAGGGCCAGGACGCCGGTCTTGAGGTTGGCCGCGTCCTGCCGGAATAATACGAAAAACTTCTGCTCCTTGGGAAACAGGTGCAATTTCATGGCGTTATGCTCTGGCTTTTATGTTCCGGGAATCCCATCCTAATGAAGCTCGGAAATATTGTCAACCGAAGCGGCGTGCCGGCGGGCTTCAGAGTTTGAGCCTGAGCCCGGCCCGGCCGAGAAGCGTGGTCAGGATGAGGATAACCCCCGTCATGGCCGCGGCGTTGAGGATGCCGCCGAGAAACGGTTCTCGTTGACGAGCAGGACTCCGACCGGCGATGTCGTTGACGAAGATCATGGTGGTGTCTCTTGAGCGGCAAGGACGCCCCGGACGTAGCCGACGGATTCGGCCAGCCCCGGCAGGGGATCCCGGCCGTCCTTCTCGTATTCGAAAGCGGCTGTCCCCCGGTAATCCATCGCGGCGAGCGTCCGCAGGAAGCGGGGCAGGTCGATGACGCCCCGGCCGGCTTCGACCGGCCCACCGTCCTTCGTCGGAGCCGTGACGTCCTTGAGGTGGACGTCGAGGAGGCGGGTGCCGCAGGCGACCGCCGCCTCCGATGGATCGATCCCCGAGCGCTGGCAATGGCCGATGTCCAGGCAGACCCCGATGCGCGGGTCCAGGTTCCTGATCCTTTCCAGAATGCTTGCCGGCGTCGGGTAGAGGAGGTCGCCCGGCCCGTGATTGTGGACGGCGAGCTTGATGCCCGTCTCACGGACTTTCCGCTCGACGCGGCCAAGGAGCTCATGTCCGGGGACGCCGATAATGACCTCCATGCCTCCGGCCCGGGCATAGGCAAAGGCCTGATCTACCTCGTCCTCGGTGGTCATATAGACGACCCCACAACCGTAAGGGACGAGGCCGGCCGCCCTGATCTTCGCAACCGCGGCCCGGATTTCCGCCTCGGAGCTGTCGAGCGGAAGGTGGACGCTCTTGACGGCGATCCGGACGAGTCCGACCCGCCCGGCCATGGCCAGAGCCGCGTCGAGGTCGAATTCACGGAAGGTGTAAGAGGTGAGGCCGAGCTCGAAGCGCCCCTCGACGCGTTCTTCCAGGCCCGTCCGGCCCGCGCCGAATCCGGACCGGCCCATGACCACCGCGCCCGTCAGCGCGCCCACGAAGCCATGGATAAAGCCTCGCCGCGTGATCTTCTTCATCCGTGCGTTCTCTCCCTCGACGTACGAGCCTAACTATAACGGCTTTTTCCGGTCGCGGTCAATCTCCGAAAGTCGCCGGCTCGTCCCTTGACAGCGGCTGGGGCCTGGATTAGCATCAGGGCGAACGAGGGGCGGCGCGAATCTGCGGAGAGGAAGGAGACCGGTCCAGTGAAAAAACAACAGGGATCGACGGGTTGTCCGACGTGCCCGTTGAGCCGCCGCCGTTTTTTGGCCGCGGCCTCGGCGGGGGCCCTGGGCGCGCTCGCGCCCCGAGGGCTGTTCCCGGCGAACGGACGGGGAGAGAAGCTGCGCATCCGGATCATCTACGCCCTCCACGCCGTCATTCAACCCGAGCCGGACTGGCCGAACGTCGGCTTCGATTTCCAGCCCATCATGGATAGGATGACGACTTCCCTGGCGACAAGCTTCCCCGAGTGCGAACTTATCAGCACCATGGCCAAGGGTCCTGAAGAGGCCCAGAAGATCCTGGCCGCTGACGCGGCGGCCCCTGTCGACGGCTACGTCGTCTGCCAGCTCAACTGCTGGAACCAGGTCGTTCAGACGATCGCCGGCTCCGGGAAGCCCACCCTTTACGTCGATTTCCAATACGGCGGGAGCGGCGGATTTCTCGTCTACACGGCCGCCTTCCTGCGCAAGAAAACGCCCAACCTCGGTTTTGTCGCCTCATCGCGCATGGAGGACCTCGTCGCCGCCTTCCGCGCCTTCGACCAGGTGAAGAAGGCCGGTCCGGGGAGCGATTTCGGGGCCCTGGTCGCGTCCATCCGACGATCGGCAACGCCCGGGCCCGGCAACCTCGCCGCGAGCCCCGACGATCTATCCGTCCTGTCGGCCGGCGACTGCCTCCGGAAAATGAAGGAGTCGAAGATCCTGGCCGTCGGCGGCGGCTGGCCCGGCATCGCCCCGGCGGTCATGGAGGGCATGGGCATCGAAGTCGTCAACGTGCCCTATGCCGAGGTCAACGACGCCTGGGCTGCGGCCGACAAAGAGGACGCCAAGGCCATCGCCGACCGCTGGCTCAAGACGGCGGCCCGGATCGAAGGGGTCAGCATGGAAACGCTCGAGACATCGGCGGCCATGTACCTCGGCCAGAAGGCCGTCCTTAGCAAGCACGGCGCGAACGCCATCACCATCAACTGCCTCGGCGGGTTCTACGGCGGCCATATCCATGCCTACCCCTGCCTCGGCTTCCACGAGCTCAACAACGAAGGCCTCGTCGGCGGCTGCGAGTGCGACGTCCGGTCGACGGCGACGATCGTGGCCATGAACGCGCTGACCAAGGGCCGGCCGGGCTACATCTCCGACCCGGTCATCGACACGGCTTCGCGCCGGATCATCTACGCCCACTGTGTCGCCTCGAACAGGGTTTTCGGCCCCGGCGGCCCGGCCAACCCCATCGAAATCCTGACCCACTCGGAGGACCGCCAGGGCGCTTCGGTCCGGTCTATCTTTCCCCTGGGCTACATGACCTCGACGCTCGAGTTCTCGCCGGAGCGCAAGACCATCCTCTTCCATCAGGGCCGGGCCGTGGCCAACGTGCCTGACGACCGGGCCTGCCGGACCAAGCTCGCCGTCGAGCCCGTGGGCGACATCGAGAAGCTCTTCACCCAATGGGACCAATGGGGCTGGCACCGGGTGACCGTCTATGGGGACCTCAAGGAGCCCGTCTTCGCCCTGGCCGACGCCCTCGGCTGGCGCGTCCTCGAAGAAGCCTGAGTCCGGCGGGCCATGAGAAGAACACTCCGGCACCAAAAGCTGCTGACGCTCGGCCTCCTGCTCGTGGCCATCCTTGTCGGAGGGACGGCCGGCTACATGATCATCAGCCGCGTTTCGTTGCTCGACGCCCTTTACATGACCATCATCTCCATCACCACCGTGGGATACCGTGAAATCATCCCCCTGACGCCTTCCGGAAAGATCTTCACGATCGTGGTCATCGTCGTGGGCCTGGGGATCGTCTTTTACTTTCTTCAGACCATCGTGGAGGATGCTCTCGAGGGGCGTATCCGGAAAATATTCGGGAGACGGAAAATGCAAAAAAACATGGCCAGAATGGACCATCATGTTGTCGTGGCCGGTTTCGGCCGGATGGGGGAAGTCGTTTGTAAGGAGCTTGAAGGGAACCACGTGAAGTTCGTCATCATGGAGAACTCGCCCGCGCGGTTCGCCCTGGCCGAGGAACGCAACTACCACGTGCTCAACGCCAATGCCGCCGATGAGGAAGCCCTGAAGGCGGCGGGCCTGGATAAGGCCCGGGTCTTCATTTCGCTCCTCGCGGATGATGCCGACAACATCCTCTCGGTCATCACGGCCCGAGAGATCAATCCGGGTCTGATCATCATCACCCGGGCCCTGGACAGCGCCAACGAAAAGAAGATGTACAGGGCCGGGGCCAATCGGGTCGTTTCCCCTTACGAGCTGTCCTCACACCGGATCGTCCGGATGGTCGAGAAACCCAACGTCGTCGATTTCTTTGACAGCCTCCTCAGCTCCCAGAAATACAAGCTCTCTCTCGAGGAGCGGGTGGTCAACGAGGGTTCCGAGTTCGCTGGCCAGACCATCCGCGAAGCGGGTTTTCGGGAACGGTTCAACGCCATCATCGTCGCCGTCCGCCGTGACGGGGAGATGATTTTCAATCCCGGACCCGACTTGAGCATACGAAGCGGCGACATCTTGATCCTGATCGCCGAGCCGGAAACTCTCCGTGAGATGGGATGACCGCGAGTTTCAACGCGGCTTTCGAGGAGCGGGATCGCTCCCCGGGGCGGCCGTCAGGACGGCCTGGCCATCACCGTCCTCCGGGGCGATGTTGACGGTTGAACATCCTCGAAAGAAAGAGTAGGATGAGGGTGACCGGAGAGCCTGCCGAAGAAAGGACGCTGCCATGGCCGAGCCCTTCATCGAACAAAAAACAAGAAAGATCGCCCTCCTCATCGACGGCGATAACGCCCAGCCCTCGCTCATCGGCCAGATCCTGACCGAAGCGGGCAAGTACGGCCTCGTGACCATACGCCGGATCTACGGCGACTGGACGACCGTCAACATGTCCGGCTGGAAGACCGCCCTCCACGACAGCGCCATCCAGCCCATCCAGCAGTTCCGTTACACGATCGGCAAGAACGCCACCGACAGCGCCATGATCATCGACGCCATGGACATCCTCCACGGCCACCTTGTCGACGGCTTCTGCATCGTTTCGAGCGACAGCGACTACACGCGCCTCGCGACGCGGGTCCGGGAGATGGGCTTCTTCGTCATGGGCATCGGCAAGCGCTCGACGCCCAAGGCCTTCGTCAACGGCTGCAACATCTTCATCTACACGGAAAACCTCGTCCCCCGGGAGCGGGAGACGAGGCGGCGCGACCGGGGCGGCGCGAGGAAAACGGAGGGCAAGCAGCCGCGCGAAGAGCCCGAGGACCGCGAGGACAAGGGCCGCAAGTTCGACCCCGTCCCGCTGCTCAAGGGCGCCTTCGACATGGCCGTCCGGGAGGACGGCTGGGCCAACCTCGGCGAGATCGGCTTCTACCTTCGCCAGCTCGACCCGGGCTTCGACCCCCGAACCTATGGCTTCAAGCAGCTGTCCCAGTTGATCAAGAGCCAGCAGGCGGTCTTCGAGATCAACTCGCGTGGCGAAGAGGGCGGCGGAGCCGCGATCTATATCCGCACCCGCGAGACCCGCGACTAGCTCCCGGCCTTGTCCTTTTTCAGAAAGGCGGTGAGGAGGAACCCGCCGCCGATCGCCAGCATCAGTATCCCCCACGCGAGGTTGAGGTTGAAGCCGAGGGATTTCGCGTACATCTCTTTTTTACTCACCAGGCCGTAGATCCCGAGCAGAAGCCCGTAGGCGCTGAGCAGCCAGCCGATCGGAAGCTTGAGGTCGAGGACATGCCCCTGGCCCATCCCCGTCGTTTGGTCCTTGGTTTCGATCTTGTCGTTCATGGTTCACTCCTTGACGGGCAAAGGCTCGACTACCAGAAGATGATGTTGAGGACGATGGCGATGGCGATGGCCAGGATCCCCCAGACCGCGGGCCGCGCCAGCCAGCGGGCCGCGGCTTTGGTCTTCGGCGTCAGTCCGAAAACGAGACCCGCCAGCTCCTCCGGCTTCCGTTTCGCGGTGAAGAGGCTGACCCCGATCGTCACGACGAAGTCGGCCAGCCAGGCCCACCAGGCCTGGTAGAAATTGGCGGCCATGTCGCTCGCGTAATGGACGGCACCGAGCTTGTAGAGGAGGTAATGAACGGCCGCCGTCAGGATACCGACGAGCAGGCCGAAGAACCCGCCCCAACCCGTGGCCCCGGCCCAGAACATCCCCAGGAGGAATGTGGCGAAAAGGGGCGCGTTGAAAAAGGAGAAGACGAGCTGCATGTAGTCCATGATGTTCGGGAACGACTGGACGATGTAGGCCGTGCCGACGCTGATGGCCACCCCGAAGACGGTGGCGTACTTGCCCATCCTCAGATAGTGCGAGTCGGACTTGCCCTTCTTGATGTAGCTGCCGTAGATGTCGTATGTCCAGATCGTGTTGAAGGCGGTGACGTTGCCGGCCATGCCGGACATGAAGCTCGCGAGCAGGGCCGTGATGGCCAGCCCCAGCAGGCCGTTCGGCAGGTAGTGCTTCATCAGCAGGATGAGTGCCGAATTGTATTCGGTCGTCGGCAGGGCGCTCTGGCTGAACTCGGGCAGGACGAGCAGCGCGACGAGCCCCGGGATGACGACGATGATGGGGACGAGCATTTTCGGGAACGCGGCGATGATGGGCGTCATCCGGGCCGAGTTGATGTTCTTCGAGGCCAGGGCCCGCTGGACGACGAGGAAATCCGTCGTCCAGTAGCCAAAGGACAGGACGAAGCCCAGCCCGAAGACGACGCCGAACCAGTCGACGCCGAGCGGGTTGGCGCTCGTGCCCAGGTATTTCACCGAATGGAGGAGGGGCTCCTTGATCTTGGCCACGAACCCGGCGAAGCCGCCCACTTCCTTGAGGCCGAGGAAGACGATGGGCAGGAGGCCCAGCCAGATGAGGAAGAACTGGATGACCTCGTTGTAGATCGAGGACGACAGGCCGCCCCAGAAGACGTAGAGAAGGACGACGACCGCGGCGAAGAGAATGCTCCCGGTGAGCGACCAACCGAGCATGAGCTTGAAGAGGAGGGCCATGGCGTAAAGGCTGATGCCGCTCATGAGGACGGTCATGATGGCGAAGGAGATGGCGTTGAGGCCGCGCGTCGCCTCGTTGTAGCGGAGTTTGAGGTATTCGGGCACGGTCCGGACGCGGCTGCCGTAGTAGAAAGGCATCATGAAGATGCCCAGGAAGACCATGGCCGGGATGGCCCCGACCCAGTAGAAGTGGACCGTGGCGATGCCGTATTTGGCCGAGTTGGCCACCATGCCGATGACCTCGAGGGCGCCCAGGTTGGCCGAAAGGAAGGCCAGGCCCGTGATCCAGCCGGGGAGCGACCTGCCGGAGAGGAAGAAGTCCTCGCCCGTCTTCATGTACTTCTTGAGCGAGAGTCCGACGAGGATCATGACCAGGACGTAGCCGCCGATGATGGCGTAATCGACGGCGTTCAGAGTGATGACGGGGTCCATCTCGTTCTCCTTTCCGCGGGGGATACCGGCTGGCCTTCTTTCGCGAAGGGAGCATAATTCACGCCCCGGGAGTTGTCAACGGTGAACGCTGCCCGTTTTGGTCAGCGATGGAAGCCATGCATCTCCCCCGGCCCCCCGGGAACCAGTCCCGGCGGTTCCCCCGTCGGCCAGCCGACGGGTCCCCCTCCGCTACGGGGGCTATGCACGGCTCCCATCACTGCCCCGGGCAGCGTCCGTCTGGCGGGTAGGGCGGGGACATGTACCTGTGGTACGTGTCCCCGTTCTTGCTGTATATTGATGTCGCGGAGATTAGCGTCAGGGGAGAAGCCATGAGACATTCGTTCCGAGCGAGGAACGCCGTCATCGCGGCCACGCTGGCCGCCGTTGTAACTTCTTTTTCCGGGTGCTCGAAGCCGGTGCTTCATGGAGAAAGAGCGCTCGTCCCAGGCAGCATGAAGATCCTCCCGACGGACACGGTCGCCGAGCTCGAGGCCAAGGCGGCGCGGGTCGTGCCGTCCGAGCGGCAGCTTCGCTGGCAGGCGCTCGAGTTCCAGGCCTTCGTCCATTTCGGCATGAACACCTTCACCGACCGGGAATGGGGAGAGGGGACGGAAGACCCGAAGCTCTTTGATTCCACGGATTTCGACGCCAGCCAGTGGGTCGAAGCCGTCAAAGCGGCGGGGATCAGGGGCCTCATCGTCACGGCCAAGCACCACGACGGATTCTGCCTTTGGCCCAGCAAGTTCACGGAGCACTCGGTCAGGAATTCGCCCTGGAAGGCCGGAAAAGGCGACGTCGTCGGCGAAGTGGCCGAGGCCTGCCGCAAGGGGAAGATCGAGTTTGGCGTTTACCTTTCGCCCTGGGACCGCCACGAGCCGAGCTACGGCGATTCGCCCCGCTACAATGAGCACTTCAAGAACCAGCTCCGCGAGCTCCTGACCCGGTACGGCGAGATCTCCGAGGTCTGGTTCGACGGGGCTTGCGCCGAGGGGCTGAACGGCAAGCGCCAAGTCTACGACTGGGACGGATACTTCAAGCTCATCCGCGAGCTCCAGCCCGGCGCGGTCATCTCGATCATGGGGCCGGACGCCCGCTGGATCGGGAACGAGGCCGGCGTCACCCGGGAAAGCGAATGGAGCGTCATCCCGGTCGCGCGGACGGACAACCTGCCGGATGAGAAAAATCCGGGGGGCGTTGCCGGCCTCGACGCCCAGGCCCAGGACCTCGGTTCCATGGACAGGATCGCTGCCGTCGCCAAGCGGGGCGGGCGCCTCATCTGGTATCCCGGCCAGGTCGACGTCTCCATCCGGCCCGGCTGGTTCTACCACGCTTCGGAGGACGATAAGGTCAAGTCGTTGGATCAACTCCTCGACATCTATTTCACCTCGGTCGGCGGCAACGCCCAGCTCCTCCTCAACATCCCACCCGACAAGCGCGGCCGCATCCACGAGAACGACGTCCTACGCCTGAAAGAGCTGGGGGACAGGCTCCGGGCCACGTTCGCCGTCAACCTCGCCGCTCCTGCCAAGATGACGATGTTCTTTGAAAACACTCTCGTTGACGGAGTCGACGAACGCGGCAAAGCCACGGGGTACTCAATGGAAGGCGTCGATACCGTGGAACTCGACCTCATGGGCGCAAAGATCTTCAATATTGCCATACTCAAGGAAGACCTCCGCGAGGGGCAGCGAATAGAAGCCTTTGCCTTTGACATTTGGGACGGAAAGGAATGGAAGGAGACGGCCACGGGAACGACCGTGGGCTGGAAGAAGATTCTCCGTTTCCCAACTGTCGAATCCCCGAAGGTTCGGGTGCGTCTTTTGAGAACACGTGGCGGGAACTTTCTGTGGACGCCCGACCGGTTCGGGCTCTTTCTTGATCCCGGCAGATAAAGAGGGGCAACCCTCCGGGCCGCTCTCCGGCGTTCAATAATTCAATAAACCTCCGGGCCGATTTGCCGTATAATACCGGAGAAAGCCGCCCCCGGGCCCATCCGCGGACGGCGAGACATCCCAGGGAGGCCGGCATGCTTCGAGATATCATCAAAAAAGAGATCCTGGACAACATCACCAGCCCGAAATTCGTCTTCACCTTCCTTCTTTGCACCATCCTCATCCTGCTATCGATCTACACCGGGGTGACCAACTATAGGGCGGAGAAGAAGGAGTACACGGCGGCGCTGGCCCTCAACAAGAAGAACCTGGAGAGCCAGCCGAACTATCAATCGCTTGCCGGCATCGGCGTCAAGGTCAGCAAGCCGCCCCAGGTGCTGGGAACGGTGGTCACGGGCATCGAAGAGGCCGTCGGCCGGGTCGCCCCGGTCAATATCGCCGCCGACCCCAACCTCATTGAATCCAAGTACAGCAGCAATCCGGTCTTCGCCGTCTTCGGCTCCCTCGACCTCATGTTCATCGTCAAGATCGTCCTCAGCCTTTTCGCCATCCTCTTCACCTACGACGCCATCGTCGGCGAGAAGGAGAAGGGGACGCTCAAGCTGGCCCTGTCGAACGACGTGCCGCGCGACCGCCTCATCCTGGGCAAGGCCATCGGCGGCTATATCAGCCTCCTTCTGCCCCTCCTTATCCCGCTCGTTCTAGGCCTCCTCATCCTGGTCATCACGCCCGACATTTCGCTCGGCGGCCAGGATTGGGCCCGGCTCCTCCTCATCTTCCTCATGTTCTTCCTCTACCTGTCCGTCTTCTTCAGCCTGGGCCTCTTCGTCTCGGCCCGGACCTCGCGGTCGTCGACGAGCTTCCTCGTGCTCCTCTTTGTCTGGGTCGTCTTCGTCATGGTCATCCCCAAGGTCGCGGTCATTGCCGCCGGGCAGATCCGGCCCATCCCCTCGGTCCATGAGATCACGGCCAAGAAGGACGCCTTCCTGCAGCAGATCCAGAGCGGAGCACAGAAGGGGGTCCTCGACTGGATTAAGAAGAACGCCCCCGACGCCCAAAAGGACCCCAAAGCCTACCAGGGAAAATTCCAGCAGTTCATCCAGGACTATCAGCAGGATCTGACCTCGAAGATCGATGAGAACAATGCCGCGCTCGAACGTGACTACCAGCAGATGAAGCGGGCCCAGCAGAACCTGGCCGTCAACCTGTCCCGGATCTCGCCGGCCTCGGCCCTGACCTTCGGCTCGATGACCCTGGCCCGGACGGGTGTCGACGACTTCGATCGCTTCCTGGCGTCTGTCCGGGCTTACAAGCCGATCTACACCAAGTGGGTCAACTCCAAGCTCGGCCAGAGCATCAACTTCCAGACGGGCGAGACGGCCCAGATCAAGCTCGACGACATGCCCCAGCACGTTTACGAGCCGCAGTGGCTGAGCCGGTCGCTCGCCCGGACCATCCCCGACTTCGCCCTGCTCGCCGTCATGATCATCGTCTTTTTCGTCGGCGCCTACGTCTCGTTCTTGCGCTACGACGTCCGTTAAGGAGAAACACCATGCTCGAAACGATCAACCTGACCAAGCGTTACGAGGACGGCGAGCTCGCTCTGGACGGCCTGACCTTCAAGGTCGAGCCGGGCGAGATCTTCTGCATGTTCGGGGCCAACGGGGCGGGCAAGACGACGACCATCAACCTGTTCCTGAACTTCATACCGCCTACGTCCGGCACGGCCCTCATCGAGGGGATTGACGTGGCCAAGGAGCCGCTCAAGGCCAAGCGCCACGTCTCCTTCGTTTCGGAGAACGTTACGCTCTACGGCAATTTCTCGGCCATCCAGAACCTCGACTACTTCAGCAAGCTGGCCGGCAAGCGGAACCTCACGAAGAAGGACTACGCCGCGGTCCTGGAGCGGGTCGGCCTCCAGAAGGAGGCCTTCGACCGGCGGGTCAAGAATTTCTCCAAGGGCATGCGCCAGAAGCTCGGCATCGCCATCGCCGTGGTCAAGGACGCGGCCAACGTCCTCCTCGATGAG
>CAZZCH010000007.1:0-63148 GCA_964652895.1 uncultured Eubacteriales bacterium | reverse complement strand
CCTTCTTTTTTGCCTTTGTCAAATGCCATCACGTAACCTTGGGACAAGCCCTATTCATGTCACCCGCGACGGCGGCAAGACCTGGACGAACGTCACGCCCACGGCCATGCCCAACTGGGGCACGGTCAGCATGATCGAACCCTCGCGCTTCGAGGCGGGCCGCTGCTACGTCGCCGTCGACGGGCACCAGGAAAACGTCCGCGATCCGTATCTCTTTAAAACCGCGGACTTCGGCAAGACCTGGACGCGGATCGACGCCGGGATCCCGCGCTCGTCGCTGAGCTACACGAGCGCCATCAAGGAAGACCCGGTCCGCAAGGGCCTCCTCTTCGCAGGGACGGCCAACGCCATCTACTTCTCGGTCGACGACGGCGCGTCGTGGCTCCCGCTCCAGGCCAATCTGCCGCAGGCCTGCGTCACCTGGATCGCCGTCCAGGAGCGTTTCGGCGACCTGGTCGTCGGGACGAACGGTCGGGGCATCTGGATCCTCGACGACATCTCGCCGCTCCGTGAATACGGACGGGGGGGAGTTTTCCTCAAGCCCCGTCCGGTCTACCGGTTCAAGCCCCGGCAGGCGATCGACAGCGCCCCTGGCCAAATCGGCGGCGGACGCGGGCGGGGAGGGCAGAGCGGGGCGGGGTTGAACTTCTTCCTGGCCGAAGCCGTGCCCGGCGGGGCGACGCTCGAGATCTTCGATGAAAGCGGAGCGAAAGTCCGAACCCTGAGGGCCCCGGCGGTCAAGGGGTTGAACCGGGTCACCTGGAACCTGAGGGGCGAGCCTGTCCCCCAGGTGGAGCTTCGGACGACGCCGGATTATCACACGCACGTCTGGGAGGAGAAGAGGTTCCGCGGCCGCGAGACGCGGCCCGTCAGCCACTGGGGGATGCAGCAGCCGCTCGTCGGCGTCCTGGCGCCTCCCGGGCTCTACGCCGTCAAGCTGACCGTGGCCGGCAAGACCCACGAGCAAAAGCTCGAGGTTATCAAGGACCCGAATTCGCAAGGCACGCCGGAAGACATCCGGGCCATGACCCGGCTCTGGTCGGCGGCGATCCAGGATATCAACGAGGTCGTGGGCATCATCAACCGGATCGAGTGGGCCGGCCGGCAGATGGAAGACCTGCGCAAGATCCTGGCCCGGGCCAAGGACGGCCGGGCCATGCTCGGCGCCCTGACCGAAACTCACGGCAAACTGAGGGCGGTCGAGCGGCTGTTCCTCGAAGACCAGCTCCTGGCCTCCGACCCGAAGTCCTATCGCGAAGAAATGGCCATTTACCAGAAACTCATCTGGTTCGCGGGCGAGGTCGGCTCGGGCGCGGGCGACATCCGCAACACGGAGGACTTCGGCCCGACGAGCCAGCAGCTCGAAGTCTACGACATCCTGAAAAAGCGCTTGGCCGATGCCCGGGCCGCCTTCGACAAGCTCGTCGCCGAGACGATCCCGGCCTTCAACAAGACGCTCACGGCCGCGGGGCTCGGCCCGATCATCGCGAATTTCTAGAGGGCAAGAGCCGATTGAGAGAGCGCGCGGCAACGGACGAGAAGCGGGCGCGTGGCGGAAGGCCCCCGCCGTCCCCTGTTATTCGCCAAAGCCGAGCCGGCCTTGGCCCTTCTTCGAATTGATAGCCCCGGCTAGAACCTCAACGAATAGTCTTGCAATTTCCAAGGCCTCTTTAGCTTCCGTATATGAGCAGGGGAGATCTGGCTCGTAAATGAATTTATTTCTCTTGTTTCTCAATAGGTCGAAAGCGCTGAATATATGTTCATCCTCTGGGTCCGTCGAGGCCGACACGAATTGGACGATCGTCTGGTGTTTGTTGACAGCGACCGGCCTGTATCCACGGCTGAACATGAGGGCAAGTCCCGAGCGCATCATGGCCGTATAGGAATAGGTGAAAGCACACTCGGGATCAACATCGAGATTTCTCTCGGCCGTCAGTAAGTCCGTCGATGCTCGACGGATCAGGTTGGCGGCGGCCCGATGATCTGCTGGGCACGGCTTGATGGAGCCGCGTTTCATCAATTCCTTGAGGCCTAATTCAGAGGTCATCCATATCGCCTATAAGCATGATTTTAGGTTTTGAGAGAATGTCCTCGATAAACCCTCCCCCTCCCCCTCCCCCTTCCGCTTTTCTTTTGAGATATTCATCACGAGAATAAAGCGTCGGATTGATTTCGCGCATGAGCCTTTTCTGGACACTGCGGAGGACCTTGGATAGTTCCATCAAACTCGCGTCTCCAATAATAAAGACGTCGATGTCACTGGTCGGATTCTCACGGTTGGAGGCAAATGAACCATAAATAAAAGCTACCTTAACGCAAAGCACCGATTTGAGAGCCTGCTTTAAACTGCCAACAACCCCGACCGTCTTGGCGACGATGCTCTTCATTTCCCCATAGAGCGGATGGCCCGTGTTGAGAGAATAAAAGACGAGGTTTCCTTTTCTCTCGGACAGGAATAGCCCATCCTCTTGAAACCTCAGCAACTCCCTCCGCAGGCTCCCGACAGAGCATTCGAGAAGACGGCTTAGCTCCCGGAGATAGTAAGTCCGGTCCGGGTTCGTGTAGAAAAGTGCGAGCAATTCCCGCCTGATACGAGATTTTGAGATGTACAGACTCTCGATCATGATTGTCCTCCAATCTGAGTACAATTGTACTCAATAAAGAGAACACATACAAGAGAAATTCTAAGCTTTGGACTGCGCTCTTTGTCCCTGTAAGGCCATTTGTGGTCAGGGGGGAGCGGGAGTCTATCGTCTCTTAATCACAGCCGATGGATTTCTTGTCAGGACATGCCGCGGGCGCGGTTTTCGTGGTTATTGACAGCGCCGCCCGGCCGGAGATACAGTTCTGCTAAAGGAGTTCAGGCCATGAGGAAAACTATTGTTATTAACTTATTCATTCTAATCGTTCTGGCTTTGAGCGCCGCGGTCTGTTCGACGGCGCCCAAGGCCGACTACCCGGCCGCACCCGTGCCCTTTACCGACGTCCATCTCACGGATGCGTTCTGGGCGCCGCGCCTCGAAACGAACCGGACCGTGACCATCCCGCACATCTTCAAACAGAGCGAGGAGACGGGCCGGGTCAAGAACTTCGTCCTGGCCGAGGCCGCGCTCGGCGGGGCCACGGACGGCAAGTTCTGCAGCCGCTATCCGTTCGACGATTCCGACCTCTACAAGATCATCGAGGCCGCCTCCTACGCGCTGGCGACGCACGCCGACCCCGAGCTCGATAAATACGTCGATGGGCTCGTGGCCAAGATCGCCGCGGCCCAGGAGCCCGACGGATACCTCTACACGTCCCGGACGATCGGCGGCCCGCCACCGCAGAACTGGCTGGGCAAGGAACGCTGGGCGAACCTCTATATGAGCCACGAGCTCTACAACCTCGGCCATCTCTATGAGGCGGCCGTTGCGCACTACCAGGCTACGGGCATGAAAAACCTCCTGGCCGTCGCCCTCAAGAGCGCCGACCTCGTCGCCAAGGAGTTCGGGCCCGGCAAGCGGACCAACCCTCCGGGCCACGAAGAGATCGAGATCGGGCTGGTCAAACTCTATCGCGCCACCGGCAAAACGAAGTACCTCGAACTGGCCAATTTCTTCATCGACGCCCGGGGCAAGAGCGAGGGGCGCATCCCCTACGGCCGCGAGGGCCGCGAGCAGCTGCTCTACGGCGAATATGCCCAGGACGACAAGCCCTTCGTCGAACAGACGACGGCCGTCGGGCACGCCGTCCGGGCCGGGTACCTCTACGCCGGCGCGGCCGACGTCGCCGCCCTGACCGGGAACCAGGCCTACGTCGCGGCCCTCGACAAGATCTGGGCCGACGTCGTCGGGACGAAACTCTATATCACCGGCGGCATCGGCGCGGCCGGCGGCTGGGAAGGCTACGGCCCGGCCTACCGGCTCCCCAACGCCAGCGCATACGCCGAGACCTGCGCCAACATCGCCACCTTCCTCTGGAACTCCCGGATGCTCCGCCTGGAGCTCGACGGGAAATACGCCGACGTCATGGAGCGCATCCTCTATAACGGCGTCCTCTCCGGCATCTCGCTCTCCGGCGACAGGTTCTTCTACCCCAATCCGCTGACGTCCTACGGCCAGCACGAACGGGTGCCTTGGTTCAGCTGCGCCTGCTGCCCGCCGAACGTGGCTCGCATCCTGACCTCCGTCCCCGGGTATTTCTACACGGCCTCGAACGACAAGGTCTATGTCAACCTCTTCGCCCAGGGGACCGGAAAGCTCAAGGCCGGCGGGACGGACCTCGAGATCGTCCAGACGACCGAATACCCCTGGAAAGGCGACGTCCGGATCGAGGTCAAGCCTGCGCGCGAGGCCGACTTCACGCTCTGCGTCCGCGTCCCCGGCTGGGCCATGAACCGGCCCGTGCCTTCGGACCTTTACGCCTACACGGAAGAGGCGGCGGGCGCGCCGGCGCTCAAGCTCAACAGCGAACCCGTCGAATTCAAGGTCGAAAAAGGATATGCCCTCGTCAGCCGGACGTGGAAGGCCGGGGACTTCGTCGAGCTCAGCCTGCCCATGCCCGTCCGGCGAGTCGCCGCGAACGAGGCCGTCGAGGAAGACCGCGGCCGCGTCGCCGTCGAGCGCGGGCCGCTCGTCTATTGCGCCGAAGGGCCGGACAACGGCGGCCGCGTCTCGAACCTGGTCCTGGCCGACGGTACCGTGCTCACGACCGAGGCGCGGCCCGACCTCCTCAACGGCGTCGTCGTCATCAAAGGCGAGGCCGAGGCGTTGAGCGAGAAGGCCGGGAAGGTCATTTCCGAGAAGAAGTCCGTCACGCTCATCCCGTATTATGCCTGGGCCAACCGGGGCAAGGGCGAGATGACCGTGTGGCTCGCCCGCGATCCCGCCAAAGCGCGGGTCGCCCGGGAGCCAGGGCTCTCGGCCAAGGCCACGGTCACGGCGTCCGAACGGGCTGTCAATTTGCGGCGCGCGAACGACCAGTTCGAGCCCGAAGGCTCGGACGACGCCGCGAGCTACATGCACTGGTGGCCGAAGAAGGGGACCTCGGAGTGGATCGACTACACGTTCGACGCGCCCGTGCGCGTGTCCGAATCCTCCGTTTACTGGTTCGACGACACGGGTAGCGGCGGGTGCCGCGTGCCGGCTTCCTGGCGGATCCTCTACAAGGCGGGCGAAGACTGGCTGCCGGTCAAGGCCGCCGGCGCTTATGGTGTAGCTAAGGACGCCTGGAACACGGTGAAATTCGCGCCGGTCCGGACGACGGCACTGCGCCTCGAGGTCCAGCTGCAGAAGGACTGGTCGGCCGGCGTCCACGAGTGGAAGGTCAAGTAGAGGGTCCGCCTCACGATTTCGTGGAAGTCCTCTATTCGGCTTGGCGAAGGATATCGCCCTTAGCCCCCCGGCCCCCCGGGAACCAGTCCCGGCGGTTCCCCCGCCTTCGGCGGGTCCTCCTCCGCTACGGGGGTCGTCAGGGCGATATCCATCGCCGCCTCATGATGGACTTCCTCGATATAGGGGGCAAAACATCAAAAGACCCCTCTCCCAGAACTCGTTAGACAGCGTCGACATGAGCGTGATCAAGCTCATGGAGCGTCTTCGTTTGATGAGACGCTCCTTCGGAATGTGATCGGTTGGTTCAATAAAGGGATCGCCAGATGAAGACGGACGTTTGCAGCTTGACAAGATATACAAATGTGCATATAACACGGGAAGAAGACATGAGTAAAACCTATGATTTCAGCCTGGGAAGAAGGGGAGCCGTGGTCGCGATCCCCGCGGGCAAGACGAGGATCACCATCCGCCTGGACAATGAGGTCCTCGAATGGTTCCGCTCGCAAGTTGAAGCGAGAGGCGGCGGCAGCTATCAAGGCATGATCAACGACGTGCTCAAAGAACATGTCCGACGAGGAGGAGAGGTCCTGGAGAAGTATTTGCGGCGGATCATTCGGGAGGAGTTGGGCGACAAAGGCATCACAAGCAACAATCCCTCCCATCCTCCAAGCCGCCTGTGATCGTTGGATACGGACGTCGATTTACGCGGAGCGCGAGCAGCTCAGGCCTCACTCCCCGGGCAGGGGATAATGCCCGGCCTGAAGGAGCTTGAAGAACGAGCGGGCGCAGGCCTCGAGGTCGCTCGCGGCGTCGTGGGCCCCCTCGTAGGAGTGGCCGAACACGAAGATGTGTAGCTCCTCGAGGGCCGGCCACTTGAGACCGAATCCGCCCGGCCGGGGCAAGCGGCATAGTTCCGTCGTCGACTTCATCGTGCAGATCCCCGGGATCTCCAGGAACCGAAGGGACTTCCTCTGCCGGACGAGCTCGCCCCCGAGCACCCCGCGATCATAATCGAGGTTGTGAGCGACGAGTGTCGTCCCCGGCTGTTCGACCGCCTCGAGGAATTCGTCCAGGACCTCCCCCAAGTCCCTGCCCACCCGAAGGGCGCGCGCGTGGGTGATGCCGTGGATCCTCGTTGCATCGGCCGGGATCATGAATCCGTCCGGCCTGACGATATGGCTTTTGGCGTCTTTGGAATTTCCCCGGAGGTCGTAATGTGCCCAGGCGATCTGGACGAGACGGGGCCAGCCGTCGACGTCGTCGGGCGAAAAATAGCGGCTGCGAGGCAGTCCCGTCGTTTCGCAGTCGAAGAACAAGAACTTACGATCTTGCGTGAGCATGGCTTTCACGATCCAGGCACAAGGGATACTCTGACCTAGGCCTGGTGTCAAGATGAAAAGCGGGTTCTTCTCCCGATTTAGTAAGCCGGCAGGTGGTGAGCTCGCGATGGATATCGCCCTTAGCCCCCCGGCCCCCCGGGAACCTGTCCCGGCGGTTCCCCCGTCGCATTGCGACGGGTCCCCCTCCGCTACGGGGGTCTTCAGGGTGATATCCATCGTGAGCTTTCTATCGCCGTCCACGAAATCGAGAGAAGAACCAAAGAAAAGAGCAGGTGGTGTCGGGCTGCGTTGACAGGGGGCCGGAGCCGAGGTACATTCCCCCTCGTCGCACGGACCGGGAAGGAGGACCCATGAACACACCCCGCGAATATTCGGCTGCCCTGCTGGCCTGCATCATCGCCTGCGGACTCGCTTTTTCGTTCATATCGTGCCGGACCGGCGGACCCCAACCCGGGGACGAGCTGGCCGGGGTGACCCAGTTCGTCGCCAACGGCTCTTTCGAAGAGATGGACGGCGACAATCCCGCGGGCTGGCGGTCGAGGAGCTGGCAGAGGGGCGGGGCGGCGTTCGCCGTTGACCCCTCCGGACATAGCGGGGGCCGGAGCGTCATGATCTCGTCGGAGAAGGGCGCCGACGCCTCTTGGCTCGCCGTCGTCCCGGTCAAGCCCTATTCCCGCTATAAACTGAGCGGCTGGATCAAAACCCAGGACCTTGTCCGGGGTACGAGCCGCGGGGCCCAGATCAACATCAATGGTGAAGAAGAATGGCGGACGGCGGCGATCACCGGGACCCAGGATTGGACCAAGGTCGAAGTCGCATTCGACGCCGGCCCGAACGACGCCCTCGAAGTGACATGCCTCTTCGGCGGCTGGGGCCGGGCGACGGGGAAAGCCTGGTTTGACGACGTGGAACTCGTCCGCCTCTCGGGCAAGGAGTTGGGCCGGCCCAAGGTCTCTATCAATACCGGGAAAACCGGGAAACCCCTATCCCAATATATCTACGGCCAGTTCATCGAGCACCTGGGTCGATGCATTTATCAGGGCATCTGGGCCGAGATGCTGGAGGACAGGAAATTCTTCAACGCCGTGGGCGAAGGCGAGTCGCCATGGAAGGCCATCGGCGGCGCCGTCCTCGTCAAGATGGACAAGGTCAAGCCCTTCACGGGCGCCCACACGCCGCGCGTGACCCTCGCCGGGAAAGGCCCGGGCGGGATCGTCCAGGAAGCGCTGGCGCTCGTCGAAGGCAAAGAATACGTCGGTCGCGTGGTCCTTGCCGGCGACCCCGGAGCGGCGCCCGTCAACGTCAGCCTTGTTTGGGGCGCCGCTCCCGACGCCCGCCAGACCATCGCCGTCAAAGGGATCGGCCGCGACTACAAGACGTTCCCGTTCGCTTTCAAGGCCGGGGCGTCGACGGAGAACGCCCGCCTGGAGATCGCTTCCTCGGGCCGCGGCTGGTTCAAGGTCGGGACGGCCTCGATCATGCCGGCCGACAACATCGAAGGCTTCCGGCCCTCGGTCCTGGCCCTGCTCAAGGAGCTCGACTCGCCCGTCTACCGCTGGCCCGGCGGCAACTTCGTCAGCGGCTACGACTGGCGCGACGGCATCGGCGACCGGGACAGGCGGCCGCCGCGCAAGAACCCGGCCTGGACCGGCGTCGAGCACAACGACGTCGGCGTCCATGAGTACCTCGACCTGATGCGGCTCATCGGTGCCGAGGCCTATATCACCGTCAACAGCGGGCTGGGCGACGTCGTCATGGCCCTCGATGAGCTCCAATACGTCAACGGCGCGCCCGATTCGAAGATGGGCCGGCTCCGGGCCGCGAACGGTCACCCCGAACCCTGGGGCGTCAAATTCTGGGCCATCGGCAACGAGATGTACGGCAATTGGCAGCTCGGCCACATCCCCCTCTCCGACTACGTCAAGAAGCATACCCAGTACGCCGTGGCCATGAAGGCCATGGACCCATCCGTCCAAGTCGTCGCCGTGGGCGCCGTCGGCCGCTGGAGCGAAACCATGCTGGCCGAGGCCTCGAACCACATGGACCTCATCAGCGAGCACTTCTACGTCGGGCACAAGGCCGGGCTCCTCAGCCACGTCAATCAGATGCCGACGGAGATCCGCCGGATCGCCGAAGCCCACCGGAAATACCGGCAGATGATCCCGACGCTCAAGATGAAGGAAGTCCCCGTCGCCCTCGACGAGTGGAACTACTGGTACGGACCGCACCTTTACGGTGAGCTCGGCACTCAGTATTTCCTGGAAGACGCCCTCGGCGTCGCCGCCGGGCTCAACGAATACGCCCGCCAGAGCGATGTCTACTTCATGGCCAATTACGCCCAGACGGTCAACGTCATCGGGGCCATCAAGACCTCGAAGACGGCGGCCGTGCTCGACTCGACGGGCGTCATCCTGGCGCTCTACCGGAAACGGTTCGGGACGATCCCGGTCGAGGTCACCGGTGCGCCCGAGCCGCTCGACATCATGGCCTGCTGGAAGGACGAAACGAAAAGCGTCTTGATCCTGTCGATCGTCAACCCGACCAAGACGACCCAGACCCTCAGGCTCGATCTCGGGAAGCTGAAGCTCGCCGAGACGGCCAAGCTCTATCTCGTCGCCGGCGACGATCCCAGGGCCTGCAACGTGCCGGGGCCGGGCCGGCCGCCGGGTGTCGCGGTCCAGGAAATTGCGGCCGCCCCGTTCGGCAAGAAGCTCCTGGTGCCGCCTATCAGCGTTTCTCTTTATCAGGTCGGGGTTCGGATTGGGGTCGGACAGCAGCAACGCTAATAATATGAACTAGATACTGAATCTTGACCCCCGGGGGGAAATTGAGTATGTTGCCAGTCATCACCGTGTTTTCCGGAAGGAGGAAAGTCATGAGCCGTGATATTTTGAGAAAGGTATCTGTTCCGATCACCGTGTTGGTCCTCGTCCTGGGGCTGACCGTTTTTCCGGTCCTGGCCCAGCAAAAGAACCACGAGGAATACACCAAGAAGATCCTCGAGTTCACGACCGACCCCTGCTTTACCACGAAGTACGTCAACTACCTGCCTTATGCCGAGGGCATCCCGACCCCTCTCGAGGTCCTCGGCCACATCGCCGGGGCCAAAGACGTCCTGAGCTACTCGGCCGATGTTTACAAGTACATGCGGGCCTTGGCCGCCGCCACTCCCCGGGTCAAAGTCTTCGACATCGGCAAGACCGAGGAGGGCCGCGACTGGATACTCGTCGCCGTGGCCGATGAGGAAACGATCAAGAATCTCGACAAGTACAAGGCCATCAACGCCAGGTTGGCCGATCCGCGCGGCCTCAGCGACGCCGAAGCCGAGAGCCTGATGAAACAGGCCAAACCGATGTATTGGGCCACGGGCGGTATGCACTCGAGCGAGACGGGCTCCGTCGAGATGCTCATGGAGCTCGCCTACCGCGTCGCCGTCGACGAGTCCCCCTTCATCAAGACGATCCGCGAGAACAGCATCATCCTCATCACGCCTATCCTCGAGGTCGACGGCCGTGACAAACAGGTCGACGTGTCGATGGCCAAACGCAAGGACCCCAAGTCCAACGTCCCCAACCGGCTCTTGTGGTGGGGGAAATACGTTTCTCACGACAATAACCGCGACAACCTCGGCTTGGCCTTGGCTTTGAGCCGATACATCATGAAGGTCTTCCTCGACTACCACCCCATCGTCATGCACGACCTCCACGAGTCCGTTTCCCATCTCTACATTTCGACCGGAACCGGCCCCTACAACGCCTGGCTCGACCCGATCGTCGTCGACGAATGGAATCTTCTAGCCTATCGTGAGGTCGACGAGATGACGAAGATGGGCGTTCCGGGCGTCTGGACCCACGGCTTCTACGACGGCTGGGCTCCCAACTACGCCTTCTACGCGGCCAACGGACACAACTCCATCGGCCGGTTCTACGAGACGCAAGGCGCGGGCGACGGCTCGACCCGTATCATCTCGGCAGCCGGCGACCGGGACTGGTACCGGCCCAACCCGCCGCTGCGCTCGCTTCTCTGGTCGATCCGCGACAACGTCAACCTTCAGCAGAGCGCCATCCTCGTCGGCATGAACCACGTCGCCTCGCTCAAGGACAAGTTCCTGGAGAACTTCTACCTCAAGAGCAAGCGCTCCGTGGCCAAAGCCCGGAACGAAGGCCCCGCGGCCTACGTCTTTCCCGGCGACGACCCGCGCCCCGGCCAGGCGGCCCGGCTGCTCCGCGGGCTCCAGGCCCAGGGCGTCGAGGTCCACAAGGCGGACAAGTCCTTCAAGGTCAAGGACGCCGAATTCCCGGCCGGCAGCTACGTCGTCCGCATGGACCAGCCCTATTCGCGGATGGCCGACATGATGCTCGATAAGCAGTATTTCAACGTCAACGACCCGCGGCCCTACGATGACGTCGGCTGGACGCTCGGTCCGCTCTACAACGTCAAGACCGTCCGCGTCGACGACCTCGCCGTCCTCGACGCGCCGATGACGCTCGTCAAGGGCGAGGTCGCCTCACCCGGCGGGCTCTCGCGCCTGGGGAAAGGCGCGGTCCAGGCCTATCTCATCAACCATAACGCCGACAACGTCCTGGCCACCTTCCGCTTCAAGAATAAGGATCTGAAGATCCAGGCTGCCGAGAAGGAGTTCGAATCCCAGGGCAAAAAGTTCAGGGCCGGGACGTTCATCCTCAAGCCGGCCGATAACGGCGGGAACATCGAAGCGACGCTCGATGCGGCAGGGAAAGAGTACGGCTTCGCGGTCTTCGCCGTCCCCGCCGTCCCGGCCGTCCCGGCCGTTCCGACGCACGATGTGCTCGCCCCGCGCGTCGCGCTCATGCACACGTGGCAGAGCACGCAGACCGAGGGCTGGCTGAGGATCGCCCTCGACGAGTACGGCATCCCCTATGATTACGTCTCCGTCCACGCGGTCCGGGACAATCCCAAGCTCCGCGAGAAATACGACGTCATCATCTTCGGCCCATCGTCGCCCAATGCGCTGAGCATCCTCAGCGGCGTCAGCGGCGATAAGCCCATGCCTTGGAAAAAGACCGACCTCACCCCGAACCTCGGCTCCGAAGACTCGACGGACGACATGCGCGGCGGCATCGAGCTCGACGGCATCCTCCACCTGCGCGATTTCATCAGGGACGGCGGTGTCTTCATCACCCTGAGCAACAGCTCTGCGCTCCCCATCCAATTCGGGCTGGCCCAGGGGTTGTCCATACGTGACACCCCGAACCTCTGGGCCCGGGGCGGCGTTTTCCGGGCCGACCTCGGCGACAAGACGAGCCCCCTCGTCTACGGCTATGACGACACGCTGGGCATCTACTTCAGCCAGTCCCCCGTCTTCGCCATGGGCGGGATGGGCGGTCGGGGCATGGGTCAGATGCCCGGAATGGGCGTCCCGTCCGGCCGGGTCTCGGGTCGCGGGACGGCCACCGACCCCGACATCCCGCAGGGGAGGGCCAAGGACCTGGGCCAGAAGTCGATCGAGGAGTTTCGCAAGGCCCAGAAGGGCGCGCCCCAACAGCCGGCCGAGGAAGGCCCGCGCATGGCGATGGCGTCGGCCGCCCGGCCGAGGATCGTCCTCAGCTTCGCCCGCAACGTCAACGACCTCCTGATCAGCGGCGGCCTCGCCGCCGGCGAGGAGCTGACCGGTTCACCCGCCCTCGCCGACGTGACGTTGGGCCAGGGGCACGTGGTCCTGTTCAGCTTCAACCCGACCTGGCGAAGCCAGACTCACGGTTCTTACTTCTTTATTTTCAATGTGTTGCTCAACTGGAAGAACCTCGACGCCAAGGGGAAATAGCCCGGGCGCTACACGACGGTTCAAGGACGTCGGAGGGGCATGTGGAGCCGCCTCCGGGAACGAAGCCCGACTGGTAAACGTGTATAATATGAGAACTCATTAACGACTTGGAGGCGCTCATGAAGAAAGCCATGCTCATTATGGCCACGGCTCTATTGGCCATGGCCTGCCTGACGGCCATCGCCGCCCCGGCGGCCGCCCAGGACAAGCCCGTGGACATGAAAAAGCTCATCGCCGAGATCGTCGGCGACTACGACTTTTCCATCCAGGGCGAATCGCTGATCGTCCAGTTCACGGAGCAGGATGGCAAGCTCTTCGGCGCCCCTCCCGGCGAGACGCCCGAGGAGATCAAGCCCGTCGAAGGCAAGCCCCTCTGCTTCGACGTCACCTTGGCGGAGACCGGAGACTATTACGAACTGCAATTCGTCCGCAACGATAAGGGCGTCATCGACAAGTGCGTCATGAGCACGATAGGCCAGACCATCGAGGGGATGAAGATCATCAAATAGGCGGTCTTATGTTCCGAGCATCCGATCTGAAGAAAGGCGACGTCATCAAGATCGAGGGCGACGCGCATATCATCGAGACGATCAAGGTCCAATCGCCCTCGGCCCGCGGAGCGGTGACGCTCTACAAGATCCGCTTCCGCAATCTAAAGTCGAAGCGCAAGATCGACCAGGCCCTGCGCGGCGACGATATCCTGGCCGAGGCCGATTTCGAGAGGCGGCCGGTCCAGTTCCTGTTCGGCGACGCTTCGAGCATCACCTTCATGGACCTGCAGGACTACAGCCAGTTCACGCTGACAAAGGACGAGATCGAGGAAGAGTGGCCGTATCTCTCCGACGGAATCGAAGGCTTGATATCGATCTCGTCCGAGGGCCGCGTCCTCGGTCTGCAGATCCCGACCTTCATCAACCTCGAGATCGTGGATACGCAGCCGTCGGTGAAGGGCGGGTCGGTCACGGCGCGGACGAAACCGGCCACCCTGTCCACCGGGCTGGTCGTGCAGGTCCCCGAATACATGTCGACCGGCGAGGTCGTCCGCGTCGACACCCGTACGGGTGAATACGTGTCCAAGGCCTGAGCTGACGTCCGCCCCGTGGCCCGTTTTGCCGCCGAAGCGCGATATCATGAAAAACAACGGCTACGCTTACTCCGATCGGATTCTCCCGAAGGACGAAGGCGTCTCGGTCGCGGCCTTCTATGCGGTTCATTACACCCACTCGGCCGGGGATGTGTGGCGGCAGCGGATCCAAGCGGGACAGGTCCTGCTCAACGGGCGGTCGGCGTTACCGGATGAACTCCTGACCCGGGGCGACCTCCTCATCTACCGTCGCCTTCCCTGGGAAGAGCCCGCGGCTCCAACCGATTTCGGGATCCTATTCGAAGATGACGACGCCCTGGTGCTGGCGAAACCCTCCGGGCTGCCCGTCCTGCCCGGCGGCTTTTTTTTGGATAATACGCTTCTACATCTGGTGCGGCAACGCCATGGAACCGAATGCTCGCCTCTCCATCGGCTTGGGCGCGGCACTTCCGGGGCCATTCTCTTCACCCGCAACCCCCGGGCCGCGCGACTATTGACGATCGCCATGAAGGAACGGCGGATCCTTAAGGTGTATCTGGCCTTGGCCTCCGGGACCGCGATGTCTGACACCTTCACGGTCGACGCGCCCATCGGGCCTGTCCCGTATCGGCGTCCGGAAACCCTCAATGCGTATTGTCCCCAAGGCCGGCCGTCGATAAGTCATGTCCGGGTGATCCGTCGACTCCCCGAGGAAAACGCGACCCTCCTCGAAGTGACCATTCCCACGGGACGTCCCCATCAGATCCGGATCCATCTCAGCTATGCCGGATTCCCTCTGGTGGGTGACCCGCTCTATCAGGAGGGTGGAATTCCCCGTTCTGACACCATTGATGATGAGTACGCCGCGCTTCCCGGCGAAACAGGATATCTCCTGCATTCGTGGAAGCTCCGGTTTCCCCATCCGACAAGCGGCGAAGACGTGGAAGTCGTTTGTCCTCCGCCTTCAATTCCCGCCTGGCGGCACCTGACCTTCGGGACCTGTCCCTGACCGGCCCCCTTTAAATCGACCCTTCTTCGCCGCGCGCTAAGAACGTGAAGTTCGATTCTGATCCGATGGCCTTCTCGTCAAAGCGGCGGCATAACCGAAGGCATAGAAGTAATTTCTCCAGAGCTTATCTGTAGAAGCATACTGATTATCCCCGAGGAAATAATCCACGAGAGCCTCGCGAAGCCGGGTCAACTCGCGGAGACGGCGGCTGTGGCGGGGGTCGGCGATCGTCAGGTCGAGGAGCTCCAAGGCCCGGTCGAGAGCCAGGAGGCTGTAATCGGAGTTTTGCTTTTGGCGCCAATTCAGCGCCCGCTCGACCTCGCTCCCGACGTTGGCCAGCTGCTCGACAAACGACAAGCTCTGCCAGCGCCCCGCCGCCAGTTCCCGATGTTGAATGCTCATGTCGATATCAGCTTATGAACCACTTGAATGATCTTTTCCCGGATCTCCATATTATCGACGCCCCGGGAGCGATTCCCCTGGGCAGGCCGGATATTGATCATGGAATCGAATTCAATCCGGTCCGCGCCTTCGAGCTCGGGATAGATGTTGATCCCCCACAGGTTCCTTTGCCGGGACCCGTTCTCGAGAAGGAGCGCTTCTTCGTCCGCATGGAGCTCGCCGTCGACGGCAATGATCTCGCGATCCACATCGACCACGGCCTTCACCAGGTTCCCGAAGCCGCCTTGGGCCATGGCCTTCAGGTCTGCCAAGGAGACAGGCTCGTTGATGATTTTCACGCCCTCACTATAGCACACGCCTTCCCGGGGAACAAAGAGAGAGGAGAAGAAGCTTGACGTCTAATGGCAACAAGCCGCGTCCGTCCCGTCGGCTATGAAATTCCGTTCACGCGGAAAAAAACTAAGGCCGGGTTATCGTTGGCCCCGAAGCGGACATCCTTAAACTGAGGGTATTGCTCCCGGATCTTTTGGATCTTCTCCTCATCTTCCACAACAAACACTAACCCGTTTTCGTAAGTTCCGACGATGGTTTCGAAGCGGATGGAGGCAGAAGTTCTTGTTGCGGTCCCGATGACATCCAGGAGAGGAAAAACGACGATATTCTTATGATCAATGTCCAGCAGCCAAAAATTCACTTCGTTTCTTTTCCGGTCGATCTCGGTTAAATAAACGATCCCGTCAAAACTGTATACGGCATTGAAACGATGGATATTATCCCTGATATGGGATCGGTCATCCTCGACGAGGTGTTCCCTTTTCCAAACGGAATCCAGCCTCCCGTTATCATTAGGAAAGACAATCCGCTGAGTTTGATCCGCACGAGGGTCGTAAATATTGAGAGCGAGGTCATAGATATCCGTAAAAATGATCTTATCCTTCCAAACCGCGACACTGCTTCTTGGGAGAAATTTATAAGCGTTCAGCCGCGGGTCAAAGTGGCATACCCCTCCTTGTTCGGCGAGGCCCAGATCATACACTTTTATAGCAGGCCCCAAGCCGCCCGAGGAGTCCCTAGTTCCGAAGATCCGCGCGTATAGCCCGTCTTTGACAATTTTGATATCCCCAGGGAAATAACCTATCGATGTCTCTTTTTCAAATTCACTGGCCTGGCTGTAGCGAATGATCTTCGTATCCGAAATGAGATAAACCCGTAAATTCCCATCGATATCAAACGCTCTCAAGGAGCCATGCTCTCCCGGCCCCTGTCCAGGCCGCCCATATCGAGATATATATTTACCGGACTCATCGAATCGCAGGACAGTTCCCCGAGAAGAGAGATCAGCCACGTAGATGTCTCCGTTCTTGTCGAACGCGATTTGGCTGACTTCAGCGATTGACGAATCATCCGTCAATTCCGGGACGACGATTTTTTCAATAGTCCCAAACCGGAATAAATCCCCAATGGGTCTTTTGGTGATTGTAAAATCGCCGGCCCTCAGCGCGTGCGGTGCCTGGCTGTTCCGGCATGCGCAGGTCATTGCGAGCATAGAATAGAGTAAGAATGCCGACACTCCCTTACTCTTAATCACGCCTGCCCTCCCAGAAAAACAGAGTGTTAACTGGCAATCTTCTTTGATTCTTAGTCACTGGGGATCATGCCCATCAGACCTTCCAGTCCGCCATCACCCGGCTGAAGCAGGCGAGGCCGCTGGGGATGCAGGCGCCGTACCCCCCGCCCGGGAACGTCCAGGCGCCGGAGAGGTAAAGGTTCTTGATGGGCGTCGTCTGCGGGAAGCGCCGGTTGCCCGAGTTGTCCACGGTCTGGTCCCAGCCGTAGATCGCGCCGCGCGGGTTGCTCGTGAAGCGCAGGTTGGTCAGCGGAGTCGCGACCTCCATGACCTCGATGGCCTTCCGCAGTCCGGGCAGGAGCGTTTTCTCCGCCTTGTCGATGAGGATGTCGGCCAGGCGCATCTTCTCCTTCGTGTAGGCGTCTTTGTTGCCGTAGAAATAATCGGTCTCGAACTTCTTCCAATAGTCGAAGCCCTGTGTCGCGATGATATTGAGCGTGTTCTTTCCCTTGGGTGAGAAGCCCGGTCCGAGGTTGTCGTAGACGGTCAGCCCGAAATCCGGATCGTCCGGCAGGCCCCCGGCCATGACGGCCTTGTAATCGGCCTCGATGTCGTAACCCGTGTTGTAGAAGATCTCGGATTCCTTGAGCCCGACCTTGCGGACGAGGTCCGTCTTGAGGCCCAGCCAGACGAGGAGGGTCGAATAGCTGACGGAGAGCTTGTCCATGCGCGCCAGCAAGCCCTGGAGAAATTCCTTTTCGTCGACCATCCGGGTGAACGTGTCCACGGCGTTGGCGTTGGAGATGACGGCCCGGCCGCGGTATTCCGCGCCGTCTGCGGTCCTGACCCCGTAGGCCGCGTGGTCGCGGGTGAGGATCTTATCGACGCGCGTGTTGAGCTTGATCTCGCCGCCGTTTTTCTTGATCAGGCCGGCGAAGGCGTCGCTGATCTTCTGCGAGGTGCCGACGGGGTAATAGCCGCCGCCCTCAAGATAACCCATGAGGGGCATAGCGTAGTAGAAAGGCGAAAGCTTGGACGGGGGCAGTCCGAAGTAGCCCCAGAGCCCCGATATGACGGCCTTGAGCTTCGGGTTCTTGATGCGGTCGTCGACCATGGCCCCCCAGGTCCTGTTGAGGTTCTTGAAGAGATGAGGGAATTTAGCGGGGAACGTGGACATATCGACCTGGCCGCCCGCGCCCGAAAGATTGCCGACGTCGTCGGAAAGACCCTTCATGTCCGCGAAAATCCCGTCGATGCCCTCCGCTTCGTCCGGAAAATTCGCCTTCAAGGTCTTGATGAAGCCGGGGACGTTCATGTGCGGGACCCGGATGTCGTAGTCCGGATATATCGTTCGGTAAAGGGTCTTGTGGGGGACGAAGGCGACGTCTTGGATCTCCGGAAAGCCCTCGATCAGGTTGGGGATACCGTTGCGAATGCCGACCGTCGTCGAATGGAGGGAGACGTCGAACGTGAAGCCGCCCGGCCGGGTGAAGGCGGAGGCGTAGCCGCCGGGGACGCTGTGCTGTTCGAGGACGAGGACCTTGTACCCTTGGCGGGCAAATGCCGCGGCCGCGCTGAGGCCGCCGAGGCCGGCGCCGATGACGATGGCGTCGTAAGTCCCCGGCGGGGTTTTGTCCTGGCCGCCGCGCGGAAAGGCGTTCCAGTCCCAAGCGAGGAGCGGCATTCCGGCCAGGAGCGATTTAAGGAAATCCCGTCTCCCCCATATGTTTTGCGACATCTCGGGGCCTCCCTGATATCCCTGTCTTGAGGTTGCCCTAGCTTAACCCCTTGGCAGGGGAGAGTCAATTCACCGGTAGCCGCAGAGGGGCCAGATCTTGACCTCGGCCGGATCACGAGGCCGATCGCGGAATCCCAGCTTGACGGGAACATCGAAGAACCGCGGGGAGAGCCGCATGTCGCCCTCGTGGAGGAGAGGCTGAAGTCCGGTGGCGAGGACGCGGACGGCCGAGAAAGGGATATCCGGGAGGCTCAGGTCGACGATGATGACCTCGGACCCGATGTCTTTCAGGATCGCCACGCACGCTTCGATATTGTCCTTGAGGTCGGCGGAGGCCGAGCTTCTCAAGCCGTCGAAGGGGATCTCGCGCGAGGGCCGGGCGGCGTAGCGCTCGGGCGACCCGGAGAGAAGCCATCCTCCATGATTGACGGTGGGCGGGAGGAGCTGGATAGCCTCGGTGAGGGCCCGAGCCATGGCCAGGCCGGGATCCAGGTGGCACCCAAAGGCCACGCAGCAATTCGCTGAGTCGTCCTCATGGCGAAGGAAGACCGCTACGGCGTTGATGGAGATATCCGTCGGGACGGCCCTGAACGAGCATGAGTATCCCGCGGCTTCCAGGCGATCCAGGCCCGGGACGGCTTCGGAAGACAGACCGTCCGCCTTGATCCCGGCGAACGGAAGCCGGTTGTACTCGGCGATGACTACGGCATCCCTCTCGATGACTTCCAGGATTCCGTGGAGGACCGCTTCCTCGAGATTATTGCCTGATGCCAATCCGTTGGAGTCGGTCCAGGTGATATATTTTTCGCCCGGGTCCGTCTCGTAGGGAAAAAAAACCAGGTTCGCCGGGACGAGCGCGGGCTCCGACCTCGTCAGGGAATAGCCCCAAATCCAATCGATCCGTTTAGCCGGTTCGTAACCCGCTTCCTTCGCAATGGAAAAAAGGACGGGGTCGCGGGCGTCCGAAGCGACCTCGGGGTAGCTCGCCTCGAGCAGACCGTCCCCGGGTTTCATTTTAGCGGACTGTCTCTCGATGAACTCCATGCAGGCGCTGGCCAGAGTCTGCCCCGCGGTCACTCCCTTTCCGAAGTATCTCTGGTTTTCCGGCTCTCCCGGCGGAGGCAGGTATTCCAGGACGGCGCGGAGGCAGCCGTCGGCGGCCCCGTGGATCATCTCGAATTGAGCTTCTGCGCCGCCGGTCAGGAAATAATTTTCGATACCGGCCAGCGTCTTATTGAGGGGGACCGAGCGGAGCCCGTTTCCGGAATAGCAGACGCGGCGCCGCCGGAGAGCGATCCCGCTTCTTCCTCCGCGCGCCATGGGGGGAATGTCCGATCGCAAAAAGGTGTCCCTTCGTGCTCCGCGGTCAGGACCGCGATTTAACGGCTCTTTGAATGATATCCGGCCGCGGCCACGGAGACGGCGACCGAAGCGCTTTCCAGAGGCCTCTCGCGGACGCCGCCGAATTTTGTCATGACGCCATTGGAAATGGTGACCTCGAAGGCCTGTGTCCCCCGGAGGTCCTTGCTGAATTTGCCCGAGGCGCCCGTCACGACCCGGAGAAAGACCTTTCCGTTCGGAAGGCCCTTGGCGTCGACCTCGATGGTGGCCAGTCCGTTTTCGCCGATGAGACCCCGGGCGTTGGTGGCGGCCTTGAAGCGGTCGCGGGCATCGGCCGTGGCGAAAGAGACACCGCAATGGCGTCCCGCCGGCCCGGAGATCTTGAAGATAAGCGTCGAACCCGAACCGCTGACGACGACCTTTTCGGCGACTTGTGGCGCGATTTTCAGGCGAGGAGACTTCGCCTGTCCCCTGCCCGGACCGGGCCCATCGCCGATGGCGCCGAGAAGCGGGGAGGTTTTCAAACTCAGGAAAAAGCAGGTGCCGGCGCCGAGCGCCGCGCCCGTCTTTCCGATGACGCCGAGGGCGTCCCGGCGGGAGATTATCCTTCGACTCATCATGTCCTCCTCTACGAGCAATCCGCTGAAGATGGCTCAACGATAGCCCACTACCCGGGGAGATGTCAATCAGAAGGGGGGTCAAACCTACCTTTTGCAGCAAAAGGTAGGTTTGACCCCTTCTGGAACCTTCTGGAAAGCTCAGCCGACTAAACAATGTTATAATCGTCGTGCGGCATGGTAAAAAAAGCGCTGAAGAAGACCCTCAAGGTAACGGGCATCGTCCTTGGCCTTGTCGCCCTCCTCGTTGTCGCCGCATCGCTCCTTTTCATCTTCGACAAGCCGCTCGTCAGGAACCTCCTCCAAAGCCAGCTCGCAAAAAGAGCGGGGATGACAGTCCGCATCGGCAAGCTCGACTACTCGCTCTTCCCCTTCCGCATCACCGTCGACGCGCTCGAGCTCGGTCAGGAGAATGCCTTCCAGAAGATGGACGTCTCCCTGAAACGCCTCCAGGCCAAGGGAGATTTCTGGAAGCTCGTCCGCGGCCGCAAGCCGGCGCCGATGACGATGGCGTCGTAAGTCCCCGGCGGGGTTTTGTCCTGGCCGCCGCGCGGAAAGGCGTTCCAGTCCCAAGCGAGGAGCGGCATTCCGGCCAGGAGCGATTTAAGGAAATCCCGTCTTTCCCATGCGTTTTGAGACATCGTGGGTCTCCCCGTGATAGGTGTCTTGAGTTGGCCTTAGATTACCCCTTGGGCCGAAGGGAGTCAATCCGCCGAACGTATCCGATCGCACGGACGGTATGGGGCGGTCCATTACGTGGCACACGCCGGTTGACATCGTGAGGGAGTGGCCATAGGATTTGATCGGGTACGCGATCGAGCCGTGCGAGGAGAAGACAGGATGGCGGCGAAGAAGACCTGGACGGTGGCGGCCGTCATCTGCACCGCACTCGTCGTCCTCCTGATGGCCGCCAGCCCCGCCGCTCCGCGCGGGCCACTTCGCTTCGCCTGGCTGAGCGATACGCATGTCGGATCGGACCGCGGCGCCGATGACCTCCGGGCCTCCGTCTCGGACATCAACGCCCGGCCCGGCCTGTCTTTTGTCTTGGTGACGGGGGACATCGCCGAAATGGGATCCTACACGAATCTCCGTCTGGCCAAGGACATCCTCGACGGCCTCCGCGTTCCCTATCACATCATCCCCGGCAATCACGACACGAAATGGTCGGGATCGGGCGGCTCGGATTTCACGCGGCTCTGGGGCTCCGACCGCTTCGCCTTCGAGAGCGGCGGCTTCCGGTTCATCGGGCTCTCCCAGGGGCCCGTCCTGAGGATGGGCGACGGAAATTGGGCGCCCCAGGACGTCCGCTGGCTGGAGGGCCTCCTGGCGGAGCCGGGCGGGGCGACGAAACCGACCGTCTTCGTCAGCCACTATCCCCTCGATGAGAGCATCGCCAACTGGTACGTCGTCCTGGACAAGCTGAAAACGATCCCCACGGTCGCGGTTCTGGTCGGGCACGGCCACAAGAACCGGGCTATGGACTTCGAAGGCCTGCAAGGTGTCATGGGCCGGGCCAACCTGGGCACGAAAGAAGCGGCCTCCGGCTACACGATCGTGGAGGTCGGGGCCAAGGCCATGACCTTCGCCGAAAGGACCGCGGGCAAGACGCGCCCTCCGTGGCATCAGATCGTGCTCAAGAAGGGCGGTCTTCCGATCGTCGCGGCGGGCCGGCCCGCCGGCCTCACGCCCCGGCCTGATTTTGCCGTCAACCAACTTTTTCCTCAGGTCCGCGTGCGCTGGCGTTTCGACGCGGGCTGGACGATCGCGTCCGCGGCCTCCGCCGCCGGCGAGACCGTCGTCTTCGGCGACGCCTCGGGGGCCGTACGCGCCCTCCGTATCACCGACGGCAGCATCGCCTGGGAGTTCAAGACGGACGATCCCGTCTACTCGACACCGGCCACAGGGGGCAATCGGGTCGTCTTCGGGGGCACGGATGGGACGATCTACGCTTTGGACGTCCGGACCGGAACGCCTGCCTGGAAAGTCGTAACGGGCGGCCCCGTCGTCGCCGCCGCGTGCGTCGCCAGCGGCGTCGTCTATATCGGCTCGAGCGACCACGTCTTCCGAGCCATCGATCTGGCCACCGGCCGGACCGTCTGGAGCAACGACGGGATCGAGGGGTTCGTGGAAACGAAACCGCTCGTAGCGGACGGCAAGGTTGTCTTCGGCGCCTGGGACGGCTGTCTTTACGCCCTCGATATGAAGACCGGCAAGCTCGCCTGGAAGTGGCAGGGTGAGAAGCCGAGCCCGTACTATTCTCCCGCCGCCTGCTGGCCGGTCGCCGCGAACGGGCGTGTTTTCGTCGTCGCTCCGGATCCCTGGATGACGGCCATCGACCTGGCCACGGGACGCGAGATCTGGGGTACCGATAATTGGGCCGTCCGCGAATCGATAGGGCTCTCGGAAGACGGCCAACGCGTCTATGTCCGGACGACCGAGGACATCATCGCCGCGATCTCGCCCTCCGCCGACGGCTCCGAAGCCGTCTGGGAGACGGACGCCGGTTTCGGCTCCGATATCAATTCGGCCCAGCTCGTGGAGAAGGACGGCGTCGTTTTCTACGGAACGAAAAACGGCCTGCTCCTGGCCCTCGACGGCGCGACGGGCACCCTGAAATGGAAGCACCGGGTCGGCGTGGCGCTCCTCAACACGGTTACACCCCTCAGCGGCCGGGAAGTGGTCGTCACGGACTTCGACGGCCGCGTTTCGCTTGTCGCCTCGGATCGATGATCGTCCGACCAAAAGGGAACCAAGGTTGATTTTTACGCTTTTTTCATTACCATTCGGATATTTCCCAGAAGTGCGCCTCCGGGCTGCTCCGCCGCACTTCTGTTGGTCGCTTCTCAGAATCCGCTCCCGGTCGTAGGCTTTACCCTTTCTGGAACCTTCTGGAAAGCTCAGCCGACTAAACAATGTTATAATCATCCTGCGGCATGATGAAGAAAGCGCTGAAGAAGACCCTCAAGGTAACGGGCATCGTCCTTGGCCTTGTCGCCCTCCTCGTTGTCGCCGCATCGCTCCTTTTCATCTTCGACAAACCGCTCGTCAGGAATATTCTCCAAGGCCAGCTCGCGAAAAGGGCGGGGATGACGGTCCGCATCGGCAAGCTCGACTACGCACTCTTCCCCTTCCGCCTCTCGGTCGACGCGCTCGAGCTCGGCCAGGAGACCGCTTTCCAGAAGATGGATATCTCCCTGAAACGCCTCGAGGCCAGGGGGGATTTCTGGAAGATCGTCCGCGGGCGCAAGCCGGCGTTCGAAACGATCGAAGCCGACGGCGTCGTCTTCCTCCTGGAGCAGAAAGCCGTTTCCGAAGAGCCGCTGGACATCGAAGCGCTCCTCGTTCAGGCGTCCGACGCCCTGGCCTGGGCCGAACGGATCTCGATCGTGAACGCCGGTCTTTCGATATCACTCGCCTCTCAACAAGTGAGCCTGGGGAATTTTTATATCTCCCTGACGACCGGAAATGCTTTCGGTGAGGTTGCCTATTCCATCGGGCGCTGTGACATCGGCGTCACGGACAAGGGGGGAGCCTACAGCCTGGCCAGCGGCCTGAGCTCGTCGGGCACTCTCCGGCTGGCTTCGCCCTTCGGCCTCGCCGCCGCGTTCTCGTTCAGCTCGCCGCGGTTCGCCGCGGGCGGCATCGACGATTCCCTCACCGGCCTCACGGTCGAGACGACGGGCAAGTTCGACGCGGGCCTGAATGAGCTCCTCATCTCCCGGTTGAAGCTCGCCGTCCCGGGGCTTCTCAATATCGACGGCACGGCCGTGGGGAGGTTCGGCCACAGCGTTTTCCTCGAGGCCGAGGTCCGTGCCAGCGTCGACAGCCTCGAGAACCTGGCCGCACTCCTCGGGCCCCGTCTGCCCGCGGAGTTCCAAAACGCCAAGCTCCGGGGCCGGGTGGAACTTTCCGGGAAGTACGGGATCCACCGTACGAGCCAGGAGACCAACGACAGCCTCACCGGATCGCTCGCCCTGGAAGGCGTGGAATTGGACCACGTCCTCGGCGGGATGCCTCTCCATGTCAAGCTTTCCGGCCGGGTCGACGCGTCCGGGCCTTCGAGCGCTCCCCGCCTCGCGGCCGACATCCGGTCGTCCCTCGGCCAGGTCGCGCTTGGCGCATTATCCGTCGGCGGCTCGGACCTCCATCTGGTCGGGACGGCGACGAAAAAGGCGGCGGACATCTCCCGGCTCACGGCCACGATCAAGAACGTCGATCTCGACGTCGCCGAGGGGAAGAAGATCTCTTTCGATAAGATCACGCTCGCCGGGAAGGCGCGCCTGGACCTCGACCGGAAAACCGTGGCCGTCGATCCGCTTGAAGTCCAGCTCCCCGGTCTCGCCCCGCTCTTCGTGACGGGGCGATACGGATCGGGGAAAGCGGGCGTGGCCCGGGTCAAGCTCGAAAGCCATGGCCTGGACATTCCGGCCCTCCGGGGTCTCGCTTCACCCTTCATCCCCGAGAGTTTTGCCGGCTGGGACCTTGGCGGCATGGCCGACCTTTCGATCGAGGCCGTCCGTCCGGCCCTTTCGGGGGAAAGCTACGGATTCTCGGGCACCGTTGCCCTGGCCCAGGTCCGGTTCAACGACCCGTCATTCACGATTGCAGGCGAAGGGCTCGATCCCGTGCTGAAGTTCGAAGGTGCCTATGGCGCTTCGAAGGGGATCTCTTTCACCGGCGCTCTCGACATCGGCCAGGGCGAATCGCTGTGGAAGGCGGTCTACGTCTCCTGGAACAAGCACCCCCTCAAAGCGACCCTTGCCGGGCGCTACGACACCGGCTCGGGCGGACTCGACGGACTCGCGGCGCGTTTCTTCTTTCCGACGATCGGCGAAGTCAACGTCGCCGGCTCGATCTCGTTAAGGCCCGCTCCGTCCTTCGACCTGCGCACGGACGCCCGCCTGAGCCTCGGGCCGCTCTACTCCCTCTACACCCAGGCCGGGGTGGCCCAGGAGAACCGGATGAGCGTCGAGGGGACGCTTGGCGCCGGCCTGCTCGTCCGGGGGGAAGGCGACGCGCTCTCGGTCAAGGGCAAACTGACCCTCGCCGATACCAGTCTCGAACTTCCATCGTCGAAAACTCTGCTTCTGGGCGTCGCCGCCGAGCTCCCCATCCATTACGAGACCGGAGGCGCCGTGCAGGCCCTCCCCGAAAGCCCGCTCTCCGATGAAGGGTTTCTCCGGATCGCCGAGATCCAGAGCCCCTTCCTGACCTTGAAGCCCGTGGCCGTGTCGCTCCGGGTCGGCACGAACGCTTTCGCCATCGAACCCCTCGTCCTGGAGCTTTTCGGCGGCCGGCTCGAACTCGGCCGGACGACCTTCCGCGTCGACGCGCAAAGCGGCGCCCTTCGGGGCATCGGCTCCCTGGCCCTCCGCGAGATCGACATCGCCCGCTTCCCGATCCAATCTCCGCAGTTCAAGTTGACCGGCAAGATCCGGGCTGAGTTCCCCCGCCTCGATATCAGCTCCCGGGAGATCGCTATTTCCGGACGCGGCGAAGCCGATGTTTTCGGCGGCAAGGTCGTCCTCCGCGACCTCGCCGTGGCCAGGCCGTTCGCCGCGAACCGGTCCATCTCGCTCAACATCGACCTCCTCGGCCTCGACCTGAAGAAGCTGACGGATGAGGTCCCCTTCGGCGAGGTGACCGGGATCGTCAGCGGCGAGGTCCGCAACCTGGTCATCTCTTACGGCCAGCCGGAACGGTTCGAGTTCCGCCTCGAGTCCGTGCCGCGCAAGGGGGTGGCGCAGACGTTCAGCCTGAAGGCCGTGGACAATCTGACGGTGCTCAGCTCCGGCCAGCAGGCGTCCGCCGGGACGGGCGGCTTCTGGATGAGCCTCGTCCGGGGCTTCCATTATCAGAAGCTGGGCCTCGTCAGCACGCTCCGCAACGACACCTTCACCCTGAACGGCACGATCCATGACCGCGGCGTCGAATACCTGGTGAAGAAACCGGCGCTTTTTGGTATAAGTGTCATTAACCGGGAGCCCGACAAGGTGATCAGCTTCAAGGAAATGACGAACCGGCTCAAACGGGTCGGTCGATCCGAAAAATAATCCCACAAGGTAAGGAGGACAGCGACATGAGAAAACGATACACCGTAGGCAGCATCGCGGTCGTGGGCCTCGTCTTCGTCCTGGCCTGCATCACGGTCAACATCTACTTCCCGGAAGCGACGGTCAAGCAGGCCGCCGAGCAGATCGTCGACGAGATCCGCAAAAAGGACGCGGAGAAGAGCGGCCAGGAAGCCGTCGAGAAACTGGCCGCGCTCCCCGATCCCGCCCCGTTCGCGTTCGTCCCCGCCGCCTACGCCCAGGAAGCGACGAGCGTTTCGACGCCGGCCATCCGGGCCCTCAAGGAGGCCATGAAGAACCGCTTCCCCGCGCTCAAGCCCTATTTCGACGGCGGCAACATCGGTGAGACGAACAAGGGCTTGCTCGACGTCCGGGACGAAACCGGACTCAACCTCCAGGCCAAGGCGGCCCTGCGCAACCTGGTCAAGGACGAGAACGGCGACCGGACGAAGCTTTACGCGGAAGTGGCCAAGTCCCTCAACATCGAGGCCAGCCAGATCGAGCGCATCCAGAAGATCTTCGCCGAGAGCTGGATCAAGAGCGCCGCGGCCGGCTGGTGGATCCAGCAGGAAGACGGCGCCTGGGTCAAGAAAAGCTGACCCGGACCGAAACAATTCGCCAAACGGTAGCGTATTACCGGAATGAAGGGAACTTCGATTCCCTTCGTAGTCCGTCGATAGAGGAGATTCCCATGTTTGGTGGAAAACAACGAAGGTCCGCTGTCGTGTTGGGGCTTAGCTGTATCCTCTTTGCCGCCGGGCTTGTCCTGACCGCTCAGGAACGTCCCAAACCCGGCCAGATGATCGTGCACGCGAAACTCGAAGTCGTAGTCCCCGATTTTCCGGCCCAGGGGCTCGTCCTGGATATCGGGGGCGGAGGAGAGGGAGTCATCGGCCAGCTCAAGGGAAAGCAGGTCGTCGCCATCGACCTCAGCAAGCGTGAGCTCGAAGAGGCCCCCGGCGAACCGTTGATCAAGATCGTCATGGACGCCCGGGACCTCAAGTTCCTGGACAAGACGTTCGACACGGCCACCGTTTTCTTCACCTTCATGTATATCGCGCCGGCAGACCACGCCAAGGTCTTCCAGGAGATCTACCGCGTCCTCCGGCCCGGGGGCCGGCTTCTCGTCTGGGACGTCGTGTTTCCCCAGAAGACCGACCCGGCTCAGCTGAGCGTCATGTACCCTCTCCACATCCAGCTGCCCGAGAAATCGATCAATACCGGCTACGGCGTGAAGATCAACGAAGGGCAGGGGGCGGATCATTTCCTGGAGCTGGCCAAGGCGGCGGGCTTCGAGGTCGTCGCCCGGAAAGACGAGGCCGGCTGGTTCCATCTCGAGCTGAAAAAGATCGTTTGACCCGGGACCGCGGTCCGGCGCGGGCCTCTCGCCCGGCGCCGGACGCGCCCTTCTTGACATCGCTCAAGGGCCGGGATTATCATCGTCCCATAAGAGCAGGGGTGTTATTGAGGAACGAAAAGGACGGATTTCTCTCCCTGTGAGGTCCCCCATGAACATGCGAAAAGGAAGGGTGGTTTTCGTCGTTCTAGGCTCCTTGGCCATCATCGTCTCGGCCCTGGCCGGCCAGTATAAAGTCAAGACCGAGAACGGCGTCACGATCGTCACGAACGGCAAGAAACCGGACCCGCCGAAGGGCGCGCCGACCAAACTGATCCTCGAGGAGATCTATACGGTCGGCGGCGGCGATGCGCCCGACTCGTCATTCGTCGAGATCTCGGCTTTGGACGTCCTTAAGGACGGGACGGTATATGTTCTCGACACGAAGGACAGCCGGGTCAAGGCCTTCGACGCCACAGGCAAGTTCTTACGGGCCTTCGGCAGAGCCGGCCAGGGCCCCGGGGAATTGAACCAGCCGGTGGGAATTCTCATAACGCCGGAGAATGAAGTCCTTGTCGAAGACGCCCTCAACCAGCGGCTGGCGATTTTCGCCCTCGACGGAACGTTTAGCCGGCATATCTCCACGGGGAAGGCCTTAGGACTATCCGGAATTAGGATGGACAGCCTGGGCCGGATCGTCGCCCGTTCCATGGGCCTGGGCGAGGCCGGCAAGATGTCGATGGACGTCAAAACGTACGACAAGGACCTCAACCCGAAGATCAAGCTGACGTCTTTCGAGTTCCCGATCTCCCTGCAGGCCAAGATCAATCCTTTCTCGGCGATGAACCTCAATTATGAGCTCGACGGCCAAGGCTTCCTCTATTTCAACGGTCAGCGCGGTTATGAGATCAAGATCCTCTCCTTTGAGGGCCAACTCCTCAAGACGATCGGCCGGGAGTACGACCCGGTCGCCATCACCCAAAAGGACAAGGACGAGATGCTGGCGCTCATCCCCAACGTCTCCGGCGTCAACGTCAAGGACATGATCCTGTTTCCGGACTATTTCCCGCCCTTCGGCAGTTTCGTCCTGGCCGACGAGGGGCGCCTCCTGGTGAGAACGTATGAAAAGGGACGGGTGAAAAAAGAGTATTATTGGGACGTTTTCGACGCCGAAGGCCGCTATATCGCCAAGGTTCCCATCGTCCATGAAATCCGGCTCTGGCGGGACGGAAAGGCCTATTTCTTTGTGGAAGATGAAGACGGATACAAAACCCTCAGGTGCTGCCGGGTCCGCTGGGAAAAATAAAAAACGGCGGCCGCTTCAGAGGGCGGACCGGTAGATTCCCGCCAGATCCGCCGCGGTCACTTCCGCGGGCGTGATGCGCACGTCGCCCTTGACGATCGTCTTACGGGCGAAATCGAGGATCTCGTCCTCGCGGACGCCGTAGTCAGAGAGCCTGGTGGAAACGCCCAGCCCGCTTAGATAGGCCGTGATCCCTCCAAGCGGGGCAAAGAGCCCGTCGATCGTCCGGATACGTTCGGGGACGCGGCCCGCGCGGCGAAGGAAAACGAGAACCGGTGCCAGGAGAAGGGCGCTGGCCCGGCCGTGCGGCACCTTGTGAGAAACCGTCAGGGGATAGCCCATAATGTGGGGCAGGATTGTGCTTCCGTGGGTGATGGCTACTCCGGCCAGCATCGCCGCGTAGGCCATCCGGTCGATGGACTCGGGGACCTTGCGGACGGCGGGAGCGAGGTGGGCGAGCACGGCCTTGGCGGCCTCGAGCGCCAGGGTATCGCTCAGGGGAGAAGCGATCGTCGAGAGATAGGCCTCCACGGCGTGGGCCAAAACATCGAGGCCGGTATTGAGGGCCACGGTTTCGGGCATGCCCGCCGAGAGGTCGGGGTCGATGATCGCTACCGCGGGGAAGATCGAGGGGTGGCCGTAACCGACCTTGTTTCCGGCCTGGGGGTCGGTGAAAACGGCATAAGGCGTGACTTCACTCCCCGTGCCGGATGTTGTGGGGACGGCGATAACCGGAAGTGCGGGTTGCGAGGGCTGATCGCCGGCTAGCAGCCCCTTCAGGGCGCCGTCGTGGACGGCGGCAAGAGCGATACCCTTGGCCGCGTCCATGGGCGACCCGCCGCCGAGCCCGACGATGAGCTGGGCGCCGAAATCCCTGGCTTCTTTTGTGCCGGCCTCGACCGTGGCCAGTGAGGGATTCTCCTCCACTCCGTCGAAAACCCGAACGTCGCGTCCCTCCAACCCCCGCCTCACGGCGTCCAAGGCCGGCGTTCGAGTCGCCACTCCCCGGTCGGTGACGACGAGAACGCGGCGCGCCTCGTCGGGGATGTGGGAGCCGATGTCCCGGACCCGCCCCGTCCCGAACAGGATTTTCGTGGGCAGGTGGAAATCGAAGCCGTTCATCGCTTGGCCTTTTCCACGGGGTGGCGGATGATGGTCCGGAGCTTCTCCAGCCTGACCGTCTCGCTGACATACTTCTTCGTCACGATGTCCGGCAGGGCGATGAAGAGCGTCCACACCCCGGCGCAATCTCGCCGGCTCTTCCCGTCAGCTCCAAAGCGATCCAAACCGGTTTTCTAGCCCACTCAAGCGGTGACTCCTCTTTTCTTGCCGAAGCGCAGCTTCATGGTCAAGATCTTGTCGGTCGAGAAGATCCGGGCGGCGAAGACGACCAGCACGGTGAAGACGACCAGCATGTAGGCCAGCCCGCCGAAGATCATGCCGTAGTTGCCGAGGTAGAGGTTCTGCGACACCAGGAAGGGATGGGAAAAGGGGATGACCAGAAGGAAGATCTTAACCGGCAGGGAGGCCGTATTGATATCGGCGAAAAGGGACAGGAAGTAGGGGATCATGACCATGAACATCAGGGGCATGATCATGTTCTGAGCGCTGCGGAAGTCTTCGGCCAGGACGCCGAGGATCATGGCCAGGGCCAGGGCGACCAGGATGGCCAGGAAGAGGGCCGCTCCGAGGATGATGTAGCCGGACGTGTCGAAATAAAGTCCCAGCTGGCGCATGACGGCGCCGCCCTGGGACGAGGCCGCCTTGAGCTCGTCGCCGCCGATGCCGCCCATGAAACCCTTGAAGCCGAACATGTAGACGACGGCCGAGATCAAGCCGACGAGCCCGGCCGCTAGCATCTTGGCGGTGATGATCGAGGTCCTGCGGATGGGCACGGTCAGCAGGGTTTCCAACGTCTTGTTTTGCTTCTCCATGGCCACGGCCGAGATGACCATTTGCGAGGAGTACATGACGATCATCATCAAGACGATGGGGATGAGCATGGACTGAGACCTGACCCTGTTGGCGATCTCGGAGGCCGAAGCCTCGGCCATCCGGTTATGGACGATGACGAAGTCCTTGCTCTTGATGGGGTTCTTGAGGCTCTGCGGGTCGAGGTCGGGGAGCCGTTCCTTCAGGAACTTGTTGGAGAGGACGTTGTTGAGGGCGGAGATGACGCTGCCCACTATGGCCGAGCCGCTCGCGCCGATAAGGGAAAAGCTGCGCATATAAGAGTAAGTCTCGATCGTCTCGGGCTTAAGATTCTGGAGCGATTCGCCGAAGCCGGCCGGGATGACGATGAGAAGCTTCGAATCCCCGCCGCGGGCGATATCGATGGCCTGCTCCTTGGTCTTTCCCTCGAGCCGCTCGATCTTGAAGCGGGCCGACTCGAGCCCCGTCAGGATGGCCTGGGATGCAGCGGAACGGTCCAAGTCGAGCGCAGAAATATTTTGGACGCCGATGGCCTTCTGGACTTCCTTGCGGCTCATCTGGCCGACGAAGTTGAACAGGAGGATGGTCAAGGCGAGGGAGATGACTAATTGAGGGGTCACCAGCTCCTTGATCTCTTTTTTGAGAAGGTTGAGGAATCTTTTCATCGGAGGGAACTCCTGAAGACTTCTTCCAGGTTCTTGGCCTGGTATTTTTCTTTCAACTCGTGGGGCGTCCCGGAATCGAGGATGCGGCCCTTGTCGATCAGGGCCACCCGGTCGGAGAGGAACTCGATCTCGAGCATGTTATGGGAGGAGAGGAGGACGGACGTCCCCTCTTTGACGTAGCGCCGGACGATCTCCCGGACCTCCAGGGCGTTGAGGACGTCGAGGCCGGAGGTCGGCTCGTCGAGGATGGACAGGACGGGCTTGGTCATCAGGGCCCGGGCCAACAGGATCTTCCGGGTCATGCCCTTGCTGTACGTTCCGACCTTTGTTTTCAGCCTGGCGCCGAGCTCCGTGATCTCGACGGCGCGGTCGACGAAGGCCTTCTCCTCCTCAGGCGTCCGGGCGTAGAAGGCGGCCATGAAGTGGAGGTAGTCCAGGCCCTTCATGTTTTTGTAAGCCCCGGCTTCCTCCGGAAGATAGCTGATCTTCTCCCGGACGAAGTCCGGGTCCTTACGGAGGTCGTGGTCGAGGAAGGTGATCGTTCCTTCGCCGGGCGTGAGAAGCGTGGCGATGATTCTCAGCGTCGTCGTCTTGCCGGCGCCGTTCGGGCCGATCAGGGCGAACACCTCTCCCGGACGGACCTCGAAATCGATGCCCGCCAAAGCCATCTGTTTTCCGTAGGATTTTTTCAATCCTCTGACGGTCAGGACATTTTCCATGGTCGACTCCCTAGAGTGACGTAATAAATGACGGACGTATTCTATGGAATACGCAGGGAGATGTAAACGGTTTACCGATACGTTCGCCGGCGCCAAGCGCCGCTCAGTATTAACCCCGCGCATACCCCCGGGCTTAAGGCCGAGGAGACGAATGGGTTGATTATTCGAGGTTGATGTCCTCGTGGTAGTCCACGGAAACCCTGCCCCGGGCGCCCGGCCGGGGCTTGAGGAGCTTGACGACCCGGAGGAACGTCCGGTTGCGGCGCTTCCAGGTCCGGTTGAGGTTCCGGGCGTAGTGGGCGATGGCGACGCCGAGCCACTGGCCGGCGGCGATTTTCCGGACCGTCTCCTTCAGCGAATAGAACTTCCGGTGGGCGAAGATCTGCGCTTTCTGGAGGTCGGGGAGAGAGAAACGCGCCGGTTGGAAGACGGCGTGATGGGCGTCGTAGAGGGCCCAGTCGTGGAAACGGATCCGGTTCTCCGAAGCGATCCGGTCATAGAAAGCGGAGCCGGGAAGGGGGGTCAGGATGAGGAACTGGGTCGACGTCAGGCGGGCCTTCTTGGCGAACCGGACCGTCTTGCGGACCGATTTCCAATCGTCCTCGTCGAAGCCGAGCACGAACATGCCGTGGATGTGGATCCGGCAGCGGCGGAAGACCTTGACGGCGCGGGCGATCTCGGCCACGGTCTGGCTCTTCTTCATGCCCACGAGGCTGTCCGGGTTGACGGATTCGAAGCCGATATAGACGGTGTGGCACCCGGACTTCTTCATGAGCCGGACGAGATCCGGGTCGCGGGCGATGTCGGCCCGGACCTGGGTCGTCCACTTGAACCTGAACTTCTCCCGGATCATGGCTTCGCACAGGTCGCGGGTCCGCTTCGGGTCGGCCGCGAAGTTGTCGTCGTAGAAAAAAATGAGGGCCTTCCGGTCGCTGTAAAGGCGGAGCTCTTCGATGATATTCTCGGTCGAGCGAAAACGGTATTTCCGGCCGAACATGCCGGTCACGGAGCAGAAGGAACAGTCGAAGGGGCACCCGCGCGACGTCAAGACGGGGATGGACGGCATGTGTTTCGTGTCGTTCGCGTCGGGCCGGAGAAGGGTGAAGTCGGGGAAGGGGATGCGGTCGAGGTCCACGGCCCGGGGCGCCATCGGATTGTGGACGACCTTTCCCGTAGCGTCCTTGAAGGAAAGGCTCGGGACTTCGTCGAAGCCCTGGCCGCGCTCCCGGGCGTCGATGAAGGCCGCGAGGGCCGCCTCGCCCTCTCCCCGGACGACGAAGTCGGCGTGCTCCAGGGCCTCCTCGGTCAGGTAGGTCACGTGGGGCCCGCCCATGAGGACGGGGATGCCCATCGCCCGGACCCGGTCGGCGATGGCGTAGGCCCGCGGCGCGGTCGAGGTGATGGTCGAGATGCCGACGAGGTCGGCCGAGGCGACGACATCGAAATCGATCTTCCGGAAATCCTCGACGAAAACCTCGACCTCGAAACCGCGCCGTTTCATGATCGTCCCCAGGATGAGCGTCCCCAGGCGGGGCAGGGGGAATTGGGAAAAGATGTGCAGGTTCGGCGCCTGCGGCTCGATGAAAACGATCTTAGCCATCGCTCGCCTCCTTGGCGGCCTTGCCCCGTTTCTGGTTCTTGGCTTTGAGGGCCCGGATGTCCTTTCTCTTTTTCTTGAGGAGGTCCGCCCAGCGTTCGATGCCTTCTTCGAGCAGTTTCATCTTGTCGAAGAGGGCCTGGATGGCCTCGAGCATGGCTTCGAGCTTTTTCTCCACCTCGGCCCGGGGGGAGGATTCGAGGTCGGCCTCGATGGCCAGGAGCGTCCGGACGTCGTCCGACACCGACTTGACCTCCTCGAGCGTGTAGCCGAAGAGCTGGAGGTCGCGGATGAGCTGGCAGAGGAAAACGTAGGATTCCGGATAGAGCCGGAAGCCGCCCTCCGTCCGCATGTCGGGCTCGATGATGCCCTTGTCCTCCCAGTGTTTGATCGTCCTCGGGCTGACGCCGGACCGCTCGGCCAGGTTCCCGACCGTGAGGAAGCGGCCCTTGTCCGGGGCCGGCTTGCGGCCGCGCCCGTCCCGGGGCAAACCGACCTTTTTGATGATCTTGAGGACCTCCTCGGTTCCATAGCCCAGGTCGGCGAGCCTCAGGACGTGGGCGACGCGGTCGAGGCTGCCGGCGGAGAAGAGGGGGACCTTCCCGTCGCCGAAGCCGTCGGGCTTGAGGAGCTTGGCTTTGGTCCATTCGGCGAGGCGGTCCGAAGAAACGCCGGCCCTGCGGGCCAGGTCGTCGAGAGTGAGCAGATCCTTATTCATAATGTACCTATGCGTTCAAAGAGGAATTAAATAAATACAACATGAACGTATAGGAATATATTATTCATGAAAGGCTTTGTCAAGGGGAAAATTACGGCGAGGGCTGGCTCTAATTCGTGCCAGGCCTGTCTTTTCCGGAGGGGAGGGATCCCCGGACCCTGGCGAGCTCCCGTTCCGCCATTTTCTTGAGGCGATCGGCGTCGGCCGAGGGAGGCGCCGGCCAGTTCGTCTGCCCGAGCCTGGCCATAACATCCTTGGAGTCCGTCACCGGCGGAGGGAAGGGGCGAAGGCCGGCCGCCCATTCGTCCCACTGTCCCAGGACCTCTTCGAGGCGTCGGAGCGCAAGCTCGGTCCGCTGGATGCTTTCCCCGGCATCGCCGACGAAACCGGCGATTTCTCCGGCGAGTTTCGTGATGAGGCCGTCGACATCGGGCGGCGGATCGGGCTTGAGGTAATCCTTTTCGAAATTGTTGACAAGCCCCTGCATGCGTTGGGCGGACTGCCAGAGCTCCCGCATGCGCAGCCGGGCGAGGGCCGTGACGGCCCCTATCCCGGCCGCCGCTCTTTCGAACTTCTCTCTATCCGGCGATCTGACAAGCCGGGGTGTTTTCCTCAGCGTCTCGAGCATCTCGAGCCGGGCCTCGACCTCGTCCCCGCCGGCGGCGATGTCGTCTGCGGCCCAGCGGCCAAATGATCCGTGGAATACGGCTTCGGCCATGAAGGCCCGAAGTTCGTCCCATTGAACGTTGAGCCCGCCTCCCTTGAAATCGGCCTGGATCCGGGCCACGAGTTCTTCGCCGTCCATGCCGGCGTGTATGCCCTCGTGCATCAGCCCGCCCTCGAACATATGGGCGTTCTCTTCGCGGAGCCCCTCGAGGAGGTGGGAGTAGAGGGCTTCGCCAAGGCTCTTCCGGAGACGTTTTTTCGAAGCCGCGTCGCGAAAATAGGATTCGAGCCTTCCCGTCTTCTCCCGGAAGACCGCGGCTTCGCCCCCGCCGGCCGCGTCGAGCATCCGTCCGTACTCGGCGACGATCGAGCCGTCCGTGAAGGTCCGGCGGTTTTCAACGCCGAGCGAGAGATAGGCCGATGCGTGGATCTCCATGAACATCCGGCCGTCGGGGCCGAAGCCGTGGGTCATGAAGTAGGTCCCGGGCTTGACGTAATAGACGCTCGCGGGGAAGTACCGGCGGGCTCGGTCCCAGGCGGCGCAATATCCCCCCTCGGCCCATTCCCGGCCCGGGAATCGGGCCCGCAGGAAATCGATCGGCGAGTCGAGGACAGCCTGGATGACCTCTCTTCGAGGATCTGAAGGAGGCATATCCTTGAAGAGCGTCCGGACGGGCTGTTGTCCCCAGAGAAACGGCAGGGCCGTGATAAAAAGGACAGCTCCCTGCAGGAATGCTCTCGCCGGGCGGGCAGACGGCGTCATCGGACCCTGAGAGGAGGTTTCATGCGCCAGAGAAAACCCCTGAGCGGGGTTTTGGCCGAAATGAAATAGTCTTTTTCGTTCGAAAAGGGCCTCAGGACGCTTCCCTGGCGGGATCGTCCGGACCGGGCGGCGCCGCCGGGGCCTCGTCCGGCGTCAGTGCCTGGGATTCTCCGTCTGGCGGGGCTAATTTTCCCAGGCGTCTCAACCGCTTTTCTTCCTGTTTTTTGAGGCGCCTCAGCTCTTTGCCTCTTTTTTCGCTCTTAAATGCTCTTTTTCCTCTGGCCACCAAGCCTCCTTGTTCTAGAATTGCCCTTATCATACAGAGAAAGCCCTGCCCGTTCAAGTGTTCCGAATGCTCGCTTGGGGAGTCCCGCTTCCGCCGGACGACTCCGCTCTGTTATAATCCGGCCATGCCCGAACTCCAAGGAACCAACGTGCTCTTTCGCCGGTGGGACGCCTCTCCGTCGCCCGCGTCCCCCAAAGCCGTATTTCTCCTCGTCCATGGCCTCGGCGCCCACTCGGCCCGCTGGAATTTTCTAGCTGGTCATTTCGCCGAACGCGGCTTCGCCTCCTACGCCGTCGAGCTCCGCGGCTTCGGCCGGACGCCGCAGCGGCCCCGGGGCCATATCGACTCCTTCCGCGTCTGGGACCGGGACATCCTGGACCTGCGGGACACCATCGGGAAGGACTTTCCGGGCCGAAAAGTCTTCCTGCTCGGCGAGAGCATGGGCGGCCTGCTCGCCTTCAACCTGGCCTGCCAAAACGCCGACAAGTTCGCCGGCCAAGTCCTGATCGCCCCGGCCTTCAAGAACGGCATGAAGTTCCCTTTCAGCGTCTATCTCAAGCTCGCGGCTTTCCTCCTCATCAAGCCGGCCATGCTGGTCGACCTGCCTTTCTCCTCGGATATGGTCAGCCGCGATCCGGACTATCTTCCGGTCATGAACGCGAGTCCGGACGAGATCCGCGTGGCCAGCCTGAAGTGCCTGTTCAATTTTCTGCCCGAGCAGGCCGGGTCGGGCAAGCTCGCCAAAAAGCTCGCCGTCCCAACGCTCTTCCTCATCCCGGGGGTCGACCTTCTCGTCGATGAGAAGGCCGGCCGGAAAATGTTCAATAAACTTACGCTTGCCGACAAGACGATCCTCGAGTACCCGGACATGCTCCATGCGCTGTCCATCGATCTCGGCCGGGAAAAGGTTTTCAAGGACGTCCTCGACTGGGTCGTCCCGAGGGTCTGACGTGGACCACGTTCTTGCCATCGACCAGGGCACGACCGGGAGCCGGGCTATCGTCTTCGACCGGCGCGGCCGGGCCGTCGCCGCGGCCTATGAGGAGTTCCCGCAATATTTCCCCCGTCCCGGATGGGTCGAGCACGATCCCGAGGAGATCTGGCGGAGCGTTTACCGGACCGTTCAGAAGGCCCTCGCCGCCGTCCCGGGACGGACGATCGTCGCGGTCGGCATCACCAACCAGCGCGAGACGACGGTCGTCTGGGACCGGAAAACGGGCCGGCCCGCTGGGAACGCCATCGTCTGGCAGTGCCGCCGCACGGCCGGCCGCTGCCGCGAACTCAATGCGCGGAGCGGTCTCGCCCGGCTCGTCCGGAATAAGACCGGCCTGCCGATCGACGCCTACTTCTCGGCCACCAAGGCGGAGTGGATCCTCGACCGGGGCGGCCTGCGAGAGCGGGCCGGGCGCGGCGGCCTCGCCTTCGGCACGACGGATTCCTGGGTCCTCTGGAAGCTCACCGGGGGCGCGAGCCACGCCACCGATTTCACCAACGCCTCCCGGACCATGCTCTTCAATATCCACGAGCTCGATTGGGACGACGATCTCTTGCGCCTCTTCGGCGTCCCCGCCGGAATGTTGCCCCGCGTTCTGCCGTCATCGGGCGAATTCGGCCGGACGGTTCGGCTGGGACGGCTGCCGGCCGGGATCCCCATCATGGGGGTCGCCGGGGACCAGCAGGCGGCTCTTTTCGGCCAGGCCGGATTCAGGCCCGGAGCGATCAAGAACACCTATGGCACGGGCTCGTTCATCCTTCTCAATACCGGGCGAAAACCCGTCGAATCGAAGCACGGCCTGATCACGACGGTCGCCTGCGGCTCGGGCGGAAAAACCGCCTACGCCCTCGAGGGGTCCGTATTCGTCGCCGGGGCGGCCCTCCAGTGGCTGCGCGACGGACTCGGCCTCATCGGCTCGGCCGCCGAATCGGAGGCCGCCGCGGCGGCGGTCGAGGACAACGCCGGGGTCTATTTCGTCCCGGCGTTCGTCGGGCTCGGAGCCCCCTACTGGGACGCCGAGGCGCGGGGGACCATCGTCGGACTGACCCGCGGCGCCAACCGGAACCACCTCGTCCGGGCCGCCATCGAAGCGATGGCCTACTCGACGCGCGACGTCCTCGAGACGATGCGGCAGGATTCGGGGCTGAAGATCCGCGAGCTCCGGGTCGACGGCGGCGCTTCGGTCAACGGTTTTCTCTGCCGCTTCCAGGCCGATATTCTCGGCATTCCGGTCGTCCGTCCGAAAGCCGTGGAAACGACGTCGCTCGGGGCTGCCTATCTCGCCGGCCTGGGCGCCGGCCTGTGGGCGAAGACGGCCGATATCGAGCGCCTCTCGGTCGACGAACGGAAGTTCACGCCGGCCATGAGCCGGCCGTTCGCCGACAGGCTTTACGCGGGCTGGCTGGCCGCCGTGCGTAAAGCCCGGGCCGCCTGAGCATATCGCGAAAATACCGGGAGTGCTTTTTCAAGGAGGCGCCCATGAGACGCTTGATCGGTCGGTTCGTAATCGCGGCTTTCTTCATCTCTGTGCTCGTAATCGCGGTTTCGGCCGCGGACGGCTGGCGGCCGGACTGGCCCGTCCTCAGGACCTATGATCGGGACCATATCGACAAGATCGTCCTGCCCCTCGGCGGTATCGGCACGGGCACGGTTAGCCTCGGCGGCCGGGGCAACCTCGTCGACTGGGAGATCATGAACCGGCCGGCCAAGGGCTATACTCCGTTCGTCGGGCAGCAGCTCGGGCCGTTCTTCGCCATCCGCGTCTCGTCCGGGGACTCATCGTTCACCCGGGCTCTCGAGGGCCCGCTGCCGCTCTACGCTTACGAAGCCTCCCACGGATCGACGGCCGTGAACCACGGCCTGCCCCGTTTCCGCGAGGCCGCCTTCGCCGCCGCCTACCCGCTCGGCCAGGTCCTCCTCTCCGACCCCGCCTCTCCCGTGGACGTCCGCCTCGAGGCCTGGAACCCCCTTGTCCCGGGCGATGCCGAAGCGAGCGGGATGCCCGTGGCCGTCCTCCGCTACGTGATCATCAACAAAACCGGCCGGGCCTTCCGGGTCTCCGTTTGCGGCACTCTTCCCAACTTCATCGGCGCCGACGGATCGAAGCTTGGCCAGGACTGGAAAAGCGACCCGGTCACGACCGGCCCCAAGACGAACAAGAACGAGTTCCGGGCAACCGCGGGCCTGCGCGGCATCTTCATGTCCTCGGCCGGCGTCGACCCCAAGGACGAGGCCTTCGGGTCGATCGCCCTCGCTGCCCCCGCGGGGACCATCGGCACGAGCCGGACCGCTTGGCTCGCCGCGGGATGGGGGACGCCGCTCCTCGATTTTTGGGATGATTTCTCGGCCGACGGGATGCTCGACCCGCGTCCCGAAACGGGGGAGGACATGCCGTTCGGGTCGCTGACCGTGGAACTGGACGTCCCCGCCAACGGCAGCGCCGAAACGACGTTTCTCCTCGCGTGGCACTTCCCCAATCGGCGGACGTGGTCGCCCAAGGGGACGCCGGACGACCTCATCGGCAACTATTACACGACGAAGTGGAGCGACGCCTGGGCCGCGGCCGAGGATTTCGCGTCCCGGTCGGCCGGGCTCGAGGCCCGGACGGTCGAGTTCGTCCGCGCCTTCGCGACGAGCACGCTTCCGGACGAGGTCAAGGAGGCGGCCCTCTTCAACCTAAGCACTCTCCGGACGCAGACCTGCTTCCGGACGCCGGACGGCCGGTTTTTCGGTTTCGAAGGATCGAGCAACCAGGCCGGCTGCTGCTTCGGGTCGTGCACGCACGTTTGGAACTACGAACAGGCCACTGCTTTTCTTTTCGGCCAGCTCTCCCGCTCCATGCGCGAGACGGAATTTCTCGAGGCGACGGACGCCCAGGGCCTGATGAGCTTCCGGGTGCGCCTGCCGATCGACCGGGCCCGTGAATACGGCAAAGCCGCCGCCGACGGCCAGATGGGCTGCATCATGAAGGCCTACCGCGACTGGAAGATGTCCGGCGACGACGCCTGGCTCGGCAAGCTCTGGCCGGCGGTCAAGCGGGCTCTCTCGTTCGCCTGGATTCAGGGCGGCTGGGACGCCGACCGGGACGGCGTCATGGAGGGCTGTCAGCACAACACCATGGACGTCGAATACTACGGCCCGAACCCGCAGATGGAGCTTTGGTACCTGGGCGCGCTCCGGGCCGCCGAGGAAATGTCCAGGAGGGTCGGAGACAAGCCCTTTGCCAAACTCTGCCGGGAGCTTTTCGACAAGGGCCGCGCCTGGACGGACGCGAACTTGTTCAACGGCGAATATTACGAGCACCACGTCCGTCCGCCGCGGAGTGTCGAAGACGTGGCCCCGAGCCTGCGGCTCGACATGGGCGCCAAGGACATCACCGAACCGGATTATCAACTTGGCGAAGGATGCCTCGTCGACCAACTCGTCGGCCAGTTCATGGCCCACGTCTGCGGGCTGGGCTATCTCGTCGACGCCGCCCATGTCAAGACGACGCTCCGGAGCATCGTGAAGTACAACACGCAGGACGGTTTCGCCGACCACTTCAACTGCCTGCGGTCGTTCGTCCTGGGCGACGAGACGGCGCTCCTCATGGCCAGCTACCCGAAGGGCCGCCCGAAGAACCCGTTCCCGTATTTCACCGAGGTCATGACCGGCTTCGAATACGCGGCCGCCGTCGGGATGCTCTACGAGGGGAATCGGGAAGATGGCTTGAAGGTCATTCGGGACATCCGGGCGCGTTATGACGGGAAGAAACGCAGCCCCTTTGACGAAGCCGAATGCGGCCACCACTACGCCCGGCCCATGGCCAGCTGGGCGGCCGTGCCGGCCATGACGGGCTTCGACTGGAACGGCGTGGAAAAGGCGATGACTTTCGGCGCGGGTGACGGAACGTTCTTTTGGTCGAACGGCTGGGCCTGGGGAACCTGCCGGGTCGGGGGCGGCGGCAAGACGGCCGAACTCGCCGTCCTCCACGGCGGCCTTTCCCTTAAGTCGTTCAAACTGGGGGACGCCCGGCCGCGGACCTTCAAACAACCGAAAACCGTCAAGGAGGGGGAGACGCTCAGGCTCGATTTTTAATGGGCGGGAGTGAAACATCCGGGCTACGGCGGCGTATTACAGGGCGAACGGATCACACGCAAAGGAGTCACGGATGTTCAAGAAATCCATTCTGTTGATCACGATCCTGGCCCTGGCGGCCCTCATCCTCGTCGTCCCCGCCTGGCCCGGGACCCTGCCGACGTCGGTCATCCCCGACGGTGCCCGCTGGGTGGCCCACCTGGATATGGAAAAGTTCACCGCCACCAAGCTCTACGAATACCTGAATAAAGACGGCAAGTTCGATATCAAGAGCCGGGACCTCAACCGGTGGTTCAAGATCGATGTGCCCAAGGACATCACCGGCCTGACGATCTTCGGGCTCGAGCCCGGAGCCAAGCAGGCTGTCTTCGCCGTGGCGGGGAAATTCGACAAAGCGCGCATCCTGACCCTGCTCGACCTCGCTGAAGATCACACGGAAACGGCCTACGGCGCCTACACCCTTTACTCGACGGGCGGCGACGAGTTCGGCGCCTTCATCAACGACGGCCTGATCGTCTTCTCCGAGAGTCGCCAGGCCATCGAGAAGGTCCTGGATACGGCCGCCGGCAAGGCGAAGAACTTCGCCGCGTCCAAGCTGGCCGCGTCGTTCAAGGATGTCTCCTCGGGCACTTTCCTCAGCGGGGTCGTCGAAAACTTGGCCGGGCTGGGCCAGGAAGTCAGGCAGTCCAAGTTCGTCGAAAAAGCCGGTCTGATGTCCTTCCTGGCCCAGGAAAGACAGGACAATCTCCAGGTCCGGATCCAGGTCACCGCGGATTCCCCCGAGAACGCCAAGAACATGGTCGATATCGCCCAGGGACTCATCGCCCTGGCCCGGCTCGGAGAGGGGGATGGACCCGGGGCGGTCCCCGCTTTCCTTGTCGATGGTCTCCAGGTTAAAATGGAGGGGAAGACCGTCCGCCTGGAGCTCGATATCCCTTCGCGGGAAATCGCGAACATGGCGTCGCGTGGACGGGGATTGGATTTCTTCGACTGAGCCCCGTTCCGGGCGCCCGGCTCTCAAGTCATCGGGGCTCCGGAAGAACGGGACTCGGGGAGAGCATGGTCGACCCCGACCCGATCGCAACGAAGACCGACGAGGAGTTGGCCCGCGAGGCGCGGGCCGGCTCGCGGCGGTCTTTCGAGGAGCTGGCGCAACGCTACAAGCGCCGGCTCTTCGTCTATCTCCGCCCCCGCCTCGGGAGCGACCAGGACGCCGAGGACATGGTCCAGGAAACGTTCCTCAAGCTCTTCCGGAACATCCGGAGCTACGACCCTGCTTTCCGGTTCTCCACCTGGCTCTACACTTCGGCCAACCGGTTGGCCATCAGTTCCTATCGCAAGAAAAAGATCGCGTCGGGGAGACTCGACGTGGAGGCGGCCGGCGCCTTGGCGGACCCCGAGGTCGGAGCCGCCGGGGAGGCCGGGATCTGGGACGCGGCCCGGAATCTCGGCGGGAGCCAGTACCGGGTCCTCTGGTTGCGCTACGGTGAGGACATGACCATCGAAGCAATCGCCACATCCCTCGGGAAGAGCCGGCTGGCCGTGCGCGTTCTTCTTCACCGGGCCCGGAAAGGCCTGATGAAGCGGGTCTGCCCCGTCCCGGCCCCGGCGGCGGCGACGAAGACCGTGGCCGTCAAGGGAACGCCGCTCGGATGAGGCAAAGGAGAATGACGATGCTCTGCAAACTGACCCGATGGCTCATTTCGCGTGAGGTCGACCGGGGAAAAAAGACGCCTCGTCTCGCCCTCCGTCACGCGGAGCGGTGCGGGGCTTGCCGTGCGTACGCGCGGTTCGCGGCCTCCCTGCCGTCGCGGTTCGCCGGAGAGCGGCCCGCGTTCCTTGCCTCGGTCCCGGACTTCCCTTTGAACGAGACGAGGTGGGCCGAAGATGGGGGCGTTCGCGGGAAGCGGGGGATCCTCCCGCGCCGGCTCGTCCTTCATCCCTTCCCGGCGGCCGCCGCGGCCGTCCTCATCGTGGCCGGCGTGCTCGTCCTGTTCCAGGTCGTGCTCCGCGAAGCCGGGCCGTCGACCCAGGACGAAGCGGCGGCGCTGGCCGCCCTCAAGACCGTCACCGCCGCTCCGGACGAATTCCAGGGGATGGTCGGAGAGGCGGAATCACCGCTGGCCAAAGAGCGCCAGATCCTGGAACAGTCCGTCGCGTCGGCGATCGAGTATCTTCAGGCCCGCCTCAACATCAAGATCGAGAGAAAACACGAGCCGAAAACTCTCTAGGATTCCTTTCGGTCTCCCGGTCCGCGCTGCCCGCGGGCCTGGAGCTTGTCCGATAATTCCCCCATGAGCTCGGTCTGGATCTCCTGGATCTCCAGGAGCCGCTGCCACTGCTTGAAAATGAGATGATCGATCTTTTCGTGGAGGCCGCGGATCTCGATCTCGGCCTTGAGGTTGATCTGGTAGTCGTGCTGGGCGCGCAGCCGGTCCTTGGACTCCTGGCGGTTCTGGCTCATCATGATGACCGGCGCCTGGATGGCGGCGAGGCAGGACAGGATGAGGTTGAGGAGGATGAATGGGAAGGGGTCGAAGCGGTGCGTGAGGAGGACGATGGAATTGAGGATGATCCAGCCGAAGAGAACGCCCATGAAAATGGTGATGAACTTCCAGCTGCCGCCGAAAGCGGCCAGCCGGTCGGCGAGCCGCTGCCCGAGCGTCCTCTTTTCCTCGAACTCCTGGTTGACGTCCCGGGTCAGGACCTCCCCTTCGCGCAGGCTCTCGACGACCTCGGCTTCGATCACGGACAGGTCGCCCTTCTCGGCTTCGAGAACCCCCTGGACATACTGCGCCCGGTAGCGGTTGAGATCGTCCCGGCAGATGGGACTCTCCGGGTTCCAATCCGGGTGGTCCTTACGGATGAGCTCGGCAATGGAGGCCCGCACGGCCTGGCCGGGCACGACGTCGTCGGGGTCCTTGGCGAGCTTGCACACTCCGCAGATGACTTTGTTTTCTTCGTCCATGGACCCTCCTTACCGTCGGCTAGGCTACGTCAACCAATCTTGATAAGATCAAACGAACTAAGGTCGACATCGACAACATCGCCGAGATTATAGCGTGATTGAAACCAATCCCGGAGGCGAGCACCCGCGATTATCCGAGCTGTCCCGTTTGTATTTGCCCTTCGGTCGATTCTGCCCATGATAGTCATTCCTGAATCACCCAGCTCCAGCTGTATTGGCTCCTCTGTGGGGCGTATGAACCGGTCGAAATCGACGGTCACATTGAAAAATCCTTTGTTGTAGTATGTCTTTTCAAGAATGAGCCCAAATATTGGCATGCCTGCCTCCGATTTAGCTGAACGTTGGGAATTCTCTTTTGCGAGATCTGATTGATCTTTTTTCCTTGGCCTGACCAGCGGTGCCTTCTTAAATCCGACGTAGCGTTGGGCATTCCACGGAGGACTTAGCTTGGATATTAGCTGGGCCTCGAGGGGAGAAGGATTATCGGAACGGCAAAACCAGAGCTCGATTCGCTGGCGCTTCCGTGCACTCCCAAGAATATAGCTGTTAATCCGGCAATTCGTGGATTGGCCTTTCCGGAAACAGTTCCGAGGGTGTATAGTCCCGTACCCACGTTCATTGAACCGTTCCGATAGATTCTCGCTTTGTCCGATATAGGCAATATCGTCATCGACCGTAATGGCATAGACTCCCTTAAGGGGCAAGGCCGCCAAAATACGAAACTGACAGAACGGACCTTCACCATACTTGTTTAAAGGGAGGCCGCTGGTATTCCGATACTTGGACTGGGGCATGAATACTCTTATCTCTCCAAGCTCATCTCGCGCAGGCTCGAGAACGGTGATAAAGGAGAACCCGAAGCCGAGAACGTCTCGCGTCATTGTTTATCAGCGGAGTTTAATGCCAATTTCTCGGCCGCTTTCTATTAATGCTAGGGCAAAGCGCCTCTCTCGTTTTGAGGCTTCAATGGTTTTGGCAACGTGTTCGATTAAATTTTCTGGCTTTGAAATCAAGTTAGGGCGTTGGGACGACTCGAAACCCAATTCCACAAGATCCAATCCAAGTCCCCTGGCGCCAGCAATGGCTCTTGGCGAGGGTTTATAATAGGACCAGATCAGGTAAGAAGCTACCCGTAAATCATATCCTTTTCCGAACTCAGCCCGGATGTCACGAGCACCTAGGTGTTTTCGATGCTTGCACTCGATGATCCGTAATATCGTCCTCGCCGTCGGTTTCCCAGGACTTGATGCTACTATCAGATCTGGAATTCCAATGAACTTGCTGATGTCTCCTTCTAATTTGGGCTGCGTCCACAAGCATCGGTCTTGCCCATCCTCCACAAAAGCCAGCGGGCCATTTTGACCGAACAAATTGGGGACTTCGCTGCATTTTACCTGGTCGGCCTTGAGCAAGATAGTCACGAGACTTAGGGCTTCAACCAGCTTCCAAATTTCAATCTTGGCGTCCAGAAGGGGAGTATTACTGCTGATATGCTCTCCATGCTCACGAGAGATATAGACCTTACACTGGCCCGCGAGCATGTTAGCTGCGTGGCATATAGCTCTCCATATTGCGGCGCGTGCCTCCGGATCCGGTTCTTTCGAATCAGCCCGAATGTCTATCAGCATCTAAGCCTATCGAGCTTCAGGGCTTGACGGCTCATAGGTCAACGCGAAGACCGTGTCCGTCAGCCAGCGTCGGAACGATTCGTTGTCGCTGAATTGCTTGAAAAGTTCGGTATCGTCCTTGAGCACGGCGGTCATCACGCGGGCTAGGGCCTTGTCGTGCTCGATACGCGCGTTCTGTTTATCAGAATTCCTCCTTGCGTTTTGATAGGCCGTATCCGCGGCGACCTGCGAGGGGATATCATGGGTGATGATCCGATCGACACGGTCCCTGTCGCTCCAAGGGATATTGCCGAACTGGTCGTTGAATGTCCTTAAGATATTGGAGAGTCGGTCCAGTTCGGGCTCGGGCTTGTAGCCGCCGCCGCTCGTGGGCACCGGCTCAATTTCGGCATCCTCGTCCGGGAGCTGGATCTTCACGGCTGCTCTTTTCTCGACGCGATAGCTGTCCATGTCGATGGCCTCGAGGATCCCCTTCGAGAGGTCTTCTTCGACCGGCGCCGGCAGCTTGGAAACGAGAAAGTTAAGGAAAATGGAGAGCTTTTCCCATCCAGCGTTGGTGTATGGAAGGATCGAGGCCAGGAAACCGTAGGTCCGCAGGAAAGCCTTGGCCTTGCCCTTGAAATCCACCTGTCCGTCCTCGTTGAGATGGTCTTTGTAGGTCGCGACACAGGCGTCGAGCATGGGGTCCAGCCGGTCGCGGTCCGCCCCGCCGAGATAGAGATCTACGAACTGATCGATCTGCTCCTGAGCATAGACCTGATACCCGTCAAGCTCGGCCTTCAAGTCATGGAGCTTATTGGGATCAGTTTCCTCGGCCAGGATTGTGGTCCGATAATAATCGGCGAACGCCTCTCGGATAGTGTCCGCATCGTTCATGAAATCGAGCACGAAAGTGTCGTGCTTTTGAGGATGGGCGCGGTTCAGGCGCGACAATGCCTGGACGGCCTTTATCCCCGAAAGGATCTTGTCCACATACATCGTGTGCAGGAGCGGTTCGTCGTAGCCTGTCTGGAACTTGTCCGCGCAAACGAGAAAGCGATACGGCTCGTTCTGGATCTCGTCCGCGATTCGGCTTGATGAGAAACCGTTTATAGAAGCTTCGCTAACCTTCACTCCTCCGTACTCGTGCTCTCCCGAAAAGGCGACGATGGGTTTATAGGGGCTTTTTCGCTCAGCCAGGTAATCGCTGATGGCGTGGTAGTACTGGATGGCCCGTTCAATGCCGTTCGTCACCACCATCGCCCTGGCTTGCCCGCCGATCTTGCCGAGCCCGGCCACTTGCTCATGAAAATGGTCGACCATGATCTCGGCCTTGAGCCGGATAGCGTGATCGCGGCTCTCGACATAGCGGCGCAGCTTTTTCCTGGCCCGTTTGGTGTCGAATTCCGGATCGCTCTCAACGGTCTTAATGAGCTTGTAGTAGCTCTCAATGGGTGTATAGCTTTTAAGTACGTCCAGGATGAAGCCCTCCTGGATCGCTTGTTTCATGGTGTAGCTGTGGAAAGGCCTGTGCTTAGTCTGTCCGCCTTCATCGTAGGGCTCGCCGAAAATCTCGAGAGTCTTGTTCTTCGGGGTGGCGGTAAAGGCGAAGTAGCTTGCGTTCAGCAGAAGCTTACGCGCCTCCATGATGCGGTTGATCGCATCCTCGGTGGTCTCGTCGTCTTCTTCCGCTCCTCCGGCGGAAAGTGCCATGCTCACCGCAGCCGAGGTGCGACCACCCTGGCTCGAATGCGCTTCGTCGATGATGATGGCGAATCTGCGACCGCGATGCTCACTGCCTATCTCGTCCAGTATGAATGGGAACTTCTGTACCGTCGAGATGATGATCTTCTTGCCGCTTTCAATGAACGCGCGCAGGTTGCCTGAGTGCTCGGCATGGCCCACCGTTGCCCCTACTTGGGCGAACTGCTTGACCGTGTCGCGGATCTGCTGGTCGAGAATGCGCCGGTCCGTGACAACGATGATGGAGTCGAAAACCGGGGCATCGTCCCTGCGCAGTCCGATGAGCTGGTGGGCGAGCCAGGCGATGGAATTCGATTTGCCGCTCCCCGCCGAGTGTTGAATGAGATATTTTTTTCCTGCGCCATGCCGGGCCGTGTCCGCAAGGAGCTTGCGGACGACGTCGAGCTGGTGATACCGCGGCCAGACCTGGACACGTTTCTTCCTGCCGGTTTTCTCATCCTTCGTTTCGACGACTTGGGCGTAATTCTCGAGGATCTCTGTCAGCCCGACCCGGGTGAGGAAGCTTTTCCATAGATATTCGGTCTTAAGGCCGTCGGGATTGGGCGGATTGCCCGCGCCGTCGTTCCAGCCCCGGTTAAAGGGCAGAAACCACGACCCCTTGCCCTTGAGGTGGGTGCTGAAGCGGACTTCATGGTCGTCCACGGCGAGGTGGACAACACAGCGGCCGAATTCAAATAGCCGCTCCCGCGGATCACGGTCACGCTTAAACTGCTGGACGGCATCCTCGACAGTCTGCTTGGTCAGGCTGTTCTTGAGCTCGAATGTAGCCACGGGCAGGCCGTTGATGAATAGACCGAGATCGAGCGCGAGCTGTGTCTCGTCGCGGCTGTAACGAAGCTGGCGGGTGACGCTGAAGCGATTGGCTTCATAAAGGGCTTTTGCCTTCGCGTTCCCGGGGGACGGCTTGCCGAAAAGGAGGTCGAGATGGTGCGGCCCGTGCTTGATTCCATGACGCAGAACGTCGATCGTGCCTCTTTTTGTGACCTCTCCCTGGAGGCGGGCGAGAAACTTCTGCCTCGTGATGCCACCCTTTTCGAGGTCGAACGCCTCCGCTGCCTCAGGTTGGGTAGTCTTTAGGAAGGCACGAAGCTGGACCAGATCCACACAGTACTCGCGGTCGTAGTCATCCGGAGAGCCGCAGATCCAGCCGCTTCCTCCATATGGGGCGTTTGGCTCGCGTACCACTCCCGGCGGCGCGAAAGCCGGGTCGCATGGCCTTCCGGTGAGTGCTGCGCAGATCAGCCGCTCCAGCCCGCGTTCGCTAGTGTCGGATGTCATACCAAATTCCCTTTACTGCAAAACAGAGATTTTAGGCTCCAGGCCCGGTCCCGAGTCCTCGCTTCTACCAAATGGCTATCAAATGGAATCCCAGTCATCGACGCCCCTCTTCCCCGCCCGACTGCGGGGCCGCCCACGAGGGCATTCGTTTACTAAATCCTCTACTAGAGCACCGGAATTTTCCGTAGTTTAGTAAAGGGATAACACATTCTTATTCAATGAGTTGCGTCGACTTTCCCTCATTTATCATTTGTTTCCGGGACGAATTCCTTTGTTCTCAATCCAGTTCTTTCGTGAAAACACGTCGACCGCAAGCGCGATCTGGCGCCTGGAAAACTGTTTCTTGCTTTCGTTCCAGGCATAGGTCCGCACCACCACATCGTCCACGGTTTGGACCTGCTCCTTGCTGACGACCCAGTGAACCGTGGACAATAGCTCCAGGCCGAATGGCGACTCGAATCCTTCGACGAGATCGGAAACTCTTTCAAATCGTGTCTGGGTTTCGGCTTTATTCTTGAGGAATGCAAGAGCATCCTCAAGAGCGCCCGGCACCAGGTTCAATTGCTTGTCAGGGGCATCACCGCCGTCGGCGTAGCCCGACACCAGATGTCCTTCGACGGCCTTAAGCACGTGCCGAAGGTTCTCGGCATAGGGTCCGTAGATACCCTTCGTGTAGTTCAGTTGTAATGGCTCGCCCGCCTGCTGCATGAAATACATAAGTTTGTGTACTTCCAGCAGTGTTATGAAGGGATCCAGTAATCCGCCAAGATATCGGTGCATCAGCCCGACCAGCGCCGCTCTCCCGGCCGTCATCTTGGGCACATCGCTCGAACGATTGACCCGCGTATCCGCCGACGCATCGCCCGGCTCGTAAATATCGACCTTAAGGTTGCTGAACTCCCGCAGCGCCTCTTCGATACGCGGGCGTACCTCAGACCAGTCCAACCCGCCCAGCCCGCTGCCTAGAGGCGGGATCGCAATAGACTGGATGTTCCGCGATCGGATTTCTTCCGCCAATGCGACAAGACCGGCGTCAATATCCTCGATCCGGCTTTTTCCCCGCCAGTGGCGCTTGGTCGGAAAATTGATGATATAACGCGGATTTGTTAATTGTCCGGTCTCGAAGACAAACATCCGCCCCGGCTGAATTTCGTTCCGCTTGCAGGCGGAAGCATAGGATTTAAAATTCTCAGGGAAAGCGTTCTTGAACTGAAGGGCAATACCGCGCCCCATAATACCAACACAGTTGACGGAATTAACCAGGGCTTCGGCATCTTCCTTGAGTATGTCGCCTCTTTTGTATTCGATCATTCGGATCTCCATTCTACTCAATAATACCATTCCGGCTTAACCTCGATACCAGGTTTATGGACGGCCCCTTGCAGGAATGTAGCTACCTGACCGTAGACGGGTCGCGACGAGACGCCGATACGCGAAACTAATTCCCACGGAAATCGGCGCTCGATCAGGAATTCCGCCTGCTTTCCCATCTTGCACTTCTGCCATCTCTTGGCTTGCACCGCGTTCCAGTCAATCTCGCCCAACTGGGCAAGGTCGCACCAATCTTCAAAGTAACAGGCACCGGCGTTTGACCGCGTGAATGCCCAACGCAAACGGTGTTCCTCCGTCCAGGCGACTGTCTTCCTCAAGTCTGCCTCCAAATGAATGATTGGGCCTTGTCCATCATGATAGCCCAATTCGGGGTCATTCGCTCGGTGGATCAAGTATAACATGACGGACCGCGGACAAAAATAGAATGGCACGCAATCTCCGACATGCAAGTCCGGATGGCTGGTAAGGAATAATTCATTAAGCCGTCGCTGTTTGATACTTTTCATGCCGATGAGAGTACCGGGAGGAGAGCGGCGAGCGATCTCCGCGTCACACAAGAGCGAACCATCTGCAATAATCGAGGGCAGCCGATCGAAGTGAACGATGTGGTAGATCTTTGGCTCAGCAGGTATCGGGATAGTCATTCTTCCATTTCCTCCCCCTTCTCGGTCTCCTCTAGTGTATCGCTCAGTATGGTTGCCTCATCGAGCGGCTCCGGTTCCTCGGCCTGGTCCGGTAGCCGGGCCGCAACCTCGCGTACGTCGACCTTGCCGGTGACCACGTCGGCGATCAGGCGGGTGCGATATTCGCGAAGGAGGGAGATTTCGCTTTGAGCGCGTTCGATGGCGGCGGTGATGTTGGAGGTGGCATTGTCCAGATAACGAACGATGGCGGCTTGTTCGGCCTTGTTGGGAAAAGGAAAACGGTGTGCCCTAAGCTTGTCCCCTGTGAGATGGGGGATCGTGCTCTTGTGTCCATCATTAAAAGCGCCAGCTTGAGCCGCCAGGCGAAGCACATAGTTGAGATAGAGCGGTAAATCATGGGCGGGCGAGCGTGGCCGAAGTCGATGAATAGCTTTCTGGAATCCATAATTCCCAGTTTCGCCGCTCCAGATAGCACTCCGTCCGACTTCTCCCCCTTCGCAAACGAGAAGATCGCCGGACCTGATAGTATAGCGCTCATACTCATATGGAGCGATATCCATTTCGGGCAAATCTGAAACGTTGATTCGGCACCACTGAACATCTGTATTCCGAAGATATGGGAGAGGGTGTATTCCGAGGACGCGCTTGGAGTCAAGCATCTTGCCGAGACACTGAATATAACGAAAGCGAAGGGAAACAACGTCCCAGTGCTCCGGAATGTCGCCCAGCCACTCCGCGCCTGACGGCTTGAATCGGACGTTGGGATTGAGGCCGCGGGTGACGGCGCGGTGGATAATAGCCTGTTTTTGCTCCTCCAGCAGCTTAATTAACTTCTGCTTGGCGTGGATGAAGCGACTGATCCGGCTGTCCAGATAGTCGAGATAGCGGACGATGGCGACTTGCTCAGGGAGGGAAGGGATCAATGAAGGCAAGCGGAAGAAGACATCTGGATAAAGCCGGAGTCTGCTATCGACTACCCCAGTAGAGACCGTTTTAAAAGCACCTGTGAACAAAGAAGTGCGGAGTAGGTAGTGAAGGAAACGCGGCTCAATGCCTGACTTGGTTCTGAAGACGCAATAGGCGGGGCTTGCGATACCCTCGACGGCCGATACGCCAAGGCTGCCGTTCCATGCGAGCATTATATTCATTATGATATCGCCCGGCATGACACGCTTGTACCCAACGAGGCTAGAAGCATTAGTGAGCAAATCGCTCTCGTTAGCCAGCCGTGCTCGCCGCTTCGTGATTCCGGTGTACTGAGATACTGTAAGCAACTCTTCGGTACCGTCTTCTGAGCGGTCGTTCACCTCTCTTAAAAAGAGCTTGTTTCGCTTGACCTCCCAATGCTCCGGCACCTCCCCCAGCCAAGGCACGCTGGAGTACTTATAGGTAGGATAGGGCTTGAACATTATGTTCTGGTTTTTTTGCGAGGGGCACGTTGCGGACCGGAAGCCGAAGAAACTGACGCGGGATGTTTCTCTCTCTTAAAGAGGGCATGTTCTGCCATCATCTTTTCGATGATAAGCTTCACTTGAAGGTCAAGAGAACGTCCCGTACTGTAGTTTGCAGGAGCTACGAAAATTACGCGATCCTCATGCAATAATCTTTCTGCGGAAGCCTTTTTCTTAGAACCCGGCGGATATACAGCAATGGAGTATCCTCCTTGTTCCTTTACTAATTTCATACAAGGAATGTCGGTGGAACCATCGCCAATATAAATAATCCGAGAGAATGGGACCGGCCTTTTATCCATAGGAATGAAATCATTGATCCTGGTGTTGTCCCAGGAATCCAAAACTCCCTTATTTATACGGAAGAGGAATTGTGTCTTCGTCGTAAAGTTGAGTGCAAGAGCGGGCCAATAGGCCACCCCGTTCTGATCGAACATAAAGGACGAAGCATAAATACGCTTAAATTTTTTCGCAATTAGAGTACCTTGTATCATCTCCCTTATACCCGAAGAGATGATAAAGTGTTGAACGGTTGCCCCCAAGCGATTTCCATAGGTATTAATCCTCTTGAACCAATCTGGGACGCCAGGAAAAAGAACGACGGTTTTACCAAAATCAACAAATGACTTCCTTGTAATCTTAACGCCGCTTGTACGCGTCGCCTTTTCCAGCATAAGGCACATGTAAGAGAGAATTTCGTCTGCTCTTTGATCCTGGACTCTTGCTTGTACGTCCTTCCAGAATTTCCTGCTGCTCAATCTCAGTTGTGGAATATAATCATACTCTTGCATGTTGCCAGGAGACAAAGTGCCATCAAAATCATAGCAAATTGCGATGGTTGGCTTTTTGGGTTTGCTCATCCTTGCCTCTCTCAGACAATCTCTTCCAATAATCCATTTACGGCACGCCGGAGTCTCAATAAGCGGGATATGGCCTTAGTTCCCCAAGCACGTCATAGCCCCTCGAACCACACCTTGATCTTCTGCGCCATCAATTTCCGGCGCAGTGAGAGAAAATCGGGATATTCATTAATCCCCATCTCTGTTATTTCATCGGGGATACAATGCAACCTGAGGTTATCTCGTAGCCCCTTCAAATCAACGATATTGCCATAACGCTTTTTCCCACCGTTACATTGTTCTAAAAGTTGGGCGAAATATACTTTCGGCTCTTTTTCGCCAATGGAAATGTTAATCTCGGTTTGGGCAACTGCGAAGTTAGCTATTTGGTTGTATTGTCCTTTTGTAAGAGAATTTTTTTTCAAAAAGCCTCTGGGAAATATGTGGTGTTCATCTCCCTTAAGCTGGATAAGCTCTCGAACCATAATGTCTCGAGATAGAAACCCATGATCGTTCATCTTAACTTGGGCAGCCTTAAAAGCCCGGAAATATGGGCTGATGCTCGAGGATGTCTCCATCTCTTGAGGAAGGGAAGTATTCCAGAAAGCGTCGGACAACTCGCCCCGAATTAGGGTTTCAAGAAATTTCTCGGCTCCTTGGGCATGAACCTGACGAATGTCGTAATCGAAAGCCGTCTCGGGCGATCCACTGTAGCGCCCCGTCAAAACGGACAAGGCATACCACCTTCGGACTATTCTTTCGATGTCCGCATCAGGAATGCTCTGATCGCGGAGGGTAAGATAGAGGATATAGGCGAAGTTCAACACATTTTGCGAGCCGATCAACGAGGCATCCACGAACCCACACGAGCGAAGGATCATCAGGAAACGCTTAAAATGGGTTTCATTCATATATCGCAGGATGCCTCGCTTCAGGCAGGAGAACGACTCCTCAACAATAGCCTCCTCAAATTGCTGTGTTTCGAAATTGCGTCCGGAAAGCAGGGCCACGAGATCTTGAAGCTTCCCTCTTTTAAACTCGGTCGTAAAGGCTACACGAAGGAGGTCACCATAAGTTGGATCATATAAATCATCGTTTTCGTTCCTTAGCCAACCCATCGATTGAAAGAACTCACTAGCGGCAAATTCTGGGTCTGCTTGCGCTGTCCGATAGAAATCAGGGGTTACGGCCATATGGCAAAAGTAATCGATCGCTTTTCTTAATATATTCCCGCCGTAGGTCTCGTTCACCGCGATTTTTGACATGGCAAAATCGGCTTGGCTCAGCGGAACTCCTTCGGAGTTCACTCGAATGAAGATCTCCGTGACCGTTTCAATATCCAGGTCAGAGGCTAGCTCAATGAGCCCAATTTGGTTGCTGGTAATACCTTTCAGAGCTTCAAGGCTCTTGGAAATCGTCTGCTGTGAAGTTTCCGGATTCCGCCCACAGTATTCAGTGACAAGATCGTAGAGGCTTGTCTGCGGGTCAAAAACCACTGCGATATCAGGAATCCACAAAGGGTCCTTGGCAATCGCAGGATTGGAGACATCAAACTCTTTTTTGATTGGGTGGAATGCGATACGAATGCGGACACGCCGATAATCCTTATTTATCACCTCTTGAGCCAGGAGCGCCGCCATGAGAGATGTCACGCGCTGCTGCCCGTCGATAAGGATTCTTTTGCCGCTGGAAGAAGTGCCATCCTTAAGCTTGACATCATGGTTACGCCAGGCAATCAAATAACCAACAGGGAACCCTTGGAAAAGTGAGTCCAGGAATTTTTTGACCCTTACGGCATCCCATACGAACGGACGCTGGATTTCCGGGATGGCGATCTCGCCCGACTTGATCCAGGCGAAGAGCGTTTCGATGTGCGGTTGGGTAACGGCATAACGTTGTGTGGGCACGTTATTTCTCTCCTTCTAGGATCTCCGTCAACAGGCCTTCGGTCTCTTTCTCCAGCGCTAGGATATCGGCGCGGATCTCCTCTAGCGTCCGCAGGGGTTGAGGTTTGTAGAAATGGCGAGTGAAACTGACCTCATAACCTATCTTGATGCTGTCGGGGTCGTACCAGGCGTCGGGGACATGCGGCAAGACTTCGCGGCGGAGGAAGGTCTCGATGCCGCCGTCTTCGAGCAGCGGTACTTGCTCGGTATCGCGAAGGTCGATATCGGGCTCATACTCGACTACAGCCGGCTTGCCGTTAATGGGGACCTCGAATAAGCCGCGAACGGGATTGGGCGCTGTGCCTCGCTTGTATATTTTCTTGATGACTGGCGACGCCGTTTCAGCCCGCCCGGCGGTTTCCTTGAGGGCCTTAATCTCTTTGGGGCTGTAGGAGCGGCTGGTATCGATGCCCTTGAGCCGCAGGGGCCTTTCTACTGTCACTTTTTGGTATCCGAAGGCAGAATTCTGGAAGATCTTCGACTGCTCTGTTTCCTCGAACTTAAGGAAGGTATCGCAGATACGGGCGATGTCCTCTTCGCTCAGCTCGCAGTTCTTCTTACCCAGGTTTTTACGCAGGGGCTTGAACCATTGCGTGGCATCAATAAGCTGGACCTTGCCTTTGCGATGTGCCGGCTTGTGATTGCTGATTACCCAGATGTAGGTTGCGATACCGGTGTTATAGAACATGTTGAGCGGGAGAGCGACGATAGCATCCAGCCAATCTTTCTCGATGATCCAACGCCGGATATTGCTTTCTCCCTGGCCCGCGTCGCCGGTGAAGAGAGATGAGCCGTTGTGGACTTCGGCGACGCGGCTGCCAAGTTTCGAGCCGTGCTTCATCTTGCTCAACATGTTGGCCAGGAACAGCATCTGGCCATCACTCGAGCGCGTGATCAGCGAAAATTCGGGATTGCCGTCGTGTTCGATCAAGAAACGCGGGTCCTTGATTCCATCCTTTCCTCCCATTCGCTCGAGGTCGCTCTTCCAGCTCTTGCCGTAGGGCGGATTGGAGAGCATGAAATCGAACTCGCGGGAGGGAAAAGCGTCGTTCGTCAATGTTGAATGTTCCGGACCACCGACGATGTTGTCTGCCGCTTCTCCCTCGCCCTTGAGCAGGAGATCGGCCTTACAGATGGCGTAGGTTTCGGCGTTGATTTCTTGACCGTAGAGGTGGGTGGCGACCTGCTTATTGTGATCCTTGGCGAGCTTCTGGAGTGTGTCCTCGGCCACCGTCAGCATGCCGCCGGTGCCGCAGGCTCCGTCGTAGATGAGATAGGTGCCGGACTCGATCTCCCCGGCAATGGGCAGGAAAATGAGTCGAGCCATGAGCTTCACGGCGTCGCGTGGCGTCCAGTGTTCGCCTGCTTCTTCGTTGTTTTCCTCGTTGAAGCGGCGAACCAGCTCTTCGAAGATCGTGCCCATACCGTGGTTGTCGAGGCCGGGGAGGCGCACAGAACCGTCGGCGGCGCGCACGGGGTACGGGCTCAGATTGATCGAGGGATCGAGGAACTTCTCTATGAGGGTCCCAATAGCGTCAGCTTTGGAGAGCCTTTGTATCTGGTTTCGGAACTCAAAATTCTCTAGAATCTCCTGCACGTTGGGCGAAAAACCATCGAGATAGGCTTCGAAGTCGGCCTTGAGTTGCTGCTGGCTGGCCCGGGCGCGAAGGTCGCGAAGAGTAAACTTCGAAATGTTGTAAAAGGCCTGTCCCGCCGCCTGAGGGAGCGCCTGGTCCTGGTGCACGACCCCCGCTTTGTCGAGGGATGCTTTCATGTCCAGGACGGCCGGCTTGGTGGGCTCCAAGACAGCATCGAGCCGGCGCAAAACGGTCATTGGCAGGATGACGTCACGGTACTTGCCCCGGACATAAAGGTCGCGGAGCACGTCATCGGCGATTCCCCATATGAAATTGGCAATCCATGCTAGTTGTGCTTGTTCCATCAAATCTCCCCGCAGAATGGAGATATTATCTTATGATTACGCATATCAACAAGCAAGTTGTTTATTCCGCAGCACAAGGCAATGCTTCGGGGTGGGAAAGGGAACGATATAGCGGGCGAAGGGACTGGCTTGGGCCTACAAGCGCCGGCGCGACGGCCGGAATTCCCAGGTCATCTGGAACATCATCTCCCGCAGCAGGTTGCTCATGGCTTCGTTCTTGTTTTGCATGCCGAAGGTCGGGACGCCGTCCGCGCCCATGCCGAGCGCGCCGACCGTCCCCTCCCGGACGCTGGATTGCGTCCAAAGCATCGCGCTGTTCGGGGCGGACACGAGCCGGGCCGTCACGGCGATGTCGAATTTGGCCCGGACGAACAGGGCTTTGCTCAGCGGCGCGAGCAGGTCCACCTGCGGTTTGACCTTGGATATTTTTATCTCGCCCAGGAAAAAGGCCTCGACCCCGTGCTTCTCGCCGATGGCCAGGGCGGCCTCGCGGTTGAAGGCCGTCTTCCCGATCCCGGCCAGGACCTCGTCGGAGCGCCCGAGTTCGACGACCGGAACGCGCTGGGCCGCTGTGACTTCCTGGAGGAAGAGCTGTGTCGCCAGGCTGTCGAGATCGCCCTTGGCGTTCTCGACCTTGAAGGTGACAAGCCCGACCGTTTCATAGCCCGTGAGGTCGACGGCGGGCGGGACGATCGTGTACTTATTGCCGGCGCAGCCGACGACCGTTGCGAGGGTGACAAGCCAGATCAAGTGCTTTCTTTTCATCATGGGTCTCCTTCCGATCCCGGGGCGCCTTGACCGACTGCGCCATCGATTTAGTCGGACGAATCCCTGCTGGAAGCCGGCCTTTGTCGGTTCTTATTTAATGAGATGGAACGCCGTCTGCCGGCCATCGAGGTAGACCGTGCCCTCTCCGGTTAAGAGGATGTCCTGCTCGAGGGGGACACGGAAGTCCATCCCCACTCCGGAGCGGCCGCGGATCGAGACGAAGGGGGAGAAGGATTCATTGAAACCGAGATCGGCCAAGCGCTCACGGATGGACAGGACCGAAGGAGTGCCGCCATGCTGTGGGCGCGCCGGGATATCGAGGCCTGCCAGAATGACGACTCTGCCGGCGATGCCCGGAGGAGGGCGAAGGAGGACAGGAACCTTCGCTGGCGGGGCTTCGTATATAAGAAGGCAAGACTCGCGCGTTGATTTTGTGCGGCTATTTTGCGAAAATGATGGCTCCGGGCTTTCATCCGACCCTCGCCGAGTGCGGCCCGATCCTACCTTATTGAGTGGAGGTACCGTTACGTGACCCTTCGCCGATCCGCAAGCTTCCTGATCCCCTTCATTTTATGTCTCACCCTGGGCCCGCTCGCCGCGGCCGACCTGACCTTCGACCGCTACCATAAGCCCGAGGAACTGGCCACGGCGGCCCAGGACCTGGCCCGGGCCAACCCCGGCTTCGCCAAGGTCCACATCCTGGCCAAGAGCCCCGGCGGCCGCGAGCTCGTCCTGCTCGAGGTCGGCCCCGAGACGGCCATGACGACGAAAACTCTTCCCGCCGTCTTCATCGCGGCCAACATGGAAGGGACCGTGCCCATCTCCTCCGAGGCGGCCCTGTATTTGGCCAAGCTCGTCTGCGCAAAAGCCGATATGCGTTCCGACCGGACCTGGTACATCCTCGCCTGCGGCAATCCGGACGCCGCGGCGGTCTACTTCGGCCGGCCCCTGCGCTTCGACGCGCGCAACGCCCGACCCCACAACGACGATCAGGACGACCAGGTCGACGAGGACGGGGCCGACGACCTCGACGGCGACGGCCTCATCACCCAGATGCGCGTCAAGGATCCCGAGGGAGCATGGATCGCCGTCCCCGTCGATCCGCGGCTCATGAAGAAAGCCGACTGGGCCAAGGGCGAGAAAGGGATCTGGAAACTCCTCCCCGAGGGCCTCGATAACGACGGCGACGGCCAGTTCAACGAGGACGGGCCCGGCGGCGTCAACCTCGGCACGGCCTTCCCCCATCTCTTCAAATTCCACGCCCCCGATTCCGGCGCCTGGTCCGGAAGCGAACCGGAGACCTTCGCCCTGCTGCAGTTCTTCGACCTGCATCGGGAAGTCGGCCTGGCGTTCGCCTTCGGCGAAGCGAACTTCTGCCTGGCCCCGCCGCGCGGCGGCCGGAAAGGGGAGGCCGACCTCAACCAGATCAAGATCCCTGAGAATTTCGCCGGATTCCTCAACGCCGACCCGAACAGGACCTACACCATCGCCGAGGTCATGGACATGGTCAAGCCGCTCGTCCCGCCCGGCATGGAGGTCACCGAGGCGATGATCGGCAGCTTCCTCGGCCTCGGGGCGGTCGTCAACCCCCTCGATGACGACCTCAAGTTCTACAAGGAGCTTTCCGAAAAGTACAAGGAGTTCCTGAAGGCCGCGAAACTCGACGGCAAGCGCCTCGACCCGGCCCCCGACAAGGACGGGTCCTTCGAGCTCTGGGCCTACTACCATCTCGGCCTGCCCTCCTTCGCCATGGACTTCTGGACGCTGCCCGAGGTCAAGGAGGAGAAGGCGGCCGACGAGATCACGCCCGAAAAGCTCGAGAAGATGACCAACGACGAGTTCGTCGCCCTGGGCGAGGAGAAGATCGATGCCTTCCTCAAGGCCTCCGGCGCGCCCGACCAGTTCAAGGCCAAGCAGATCATCGAGGCCCTCAAGGGCGGCATGATGGATACCAAGAAGATGGCCGAGATGCTGAAGCAGATGCCCAAGAAGCCGAGCGAGGAGGGGGCCGACCCCAAGGAGAAAGCCCTGCTCGCCTGGAGCGACAAGGAGCTCGGCGGAAAAGGGTTCGTCGCCTGGAAACCCTTCAAGCACCCGACCCTCGGCGACGTCGAGATCGGCGGCGCCGTGCCGTTCACCGATAACACCCCTCCGGCCAAGATGATCGACGGCCTGCTTAAGGGCCAGGTCCCCTGGGTCTTTGAGATCGCCAAGAAGATGGCCCGGATCAAGATCGCCGACACTTCGGTCAAGCGGCTGGGCGCCGGTGTCTACGAAGTCAAGGTCTGGGTCGAGAACACGGGCGGCCTGCCCTACCCGACGGCGATGGGCCGGCGCAACGAACGCGTCCTGCCCGTCATCGTCACTCTCGGCGGCCAGGGCTTCGAGATCGTCCAAGGCAAAAAGAGGAGCCTCGTCGCGGCCGTGCCGGCCCACGGCTCCCAGCCGGTGACCTGGATCGTCCGGGCCGGCAAACCCGTCAAAGTCGAGATCAAGGCGGAGACGAGAATCGCCTGGAGCGATTCCCGCGTGGTCGACCTGGGAGGTGCCAAGTGAAAAAGATTCCCGGTTTCATTCTCATCCTCATGCTCTTCGCGTCGACCCTCCCCGCGCAGAAGTCCGAGATCACGGTCCCCTTGAGGTTCGACCAGTATTATTCCCTGGACAAAGTTTATGAAGCCCTCCGGGCGCTCAACAAGGCCTACCCCCAGCTGACGACCCTCGAGACGGTCGGCAAGAGCGATGAGGGGCGGCCCATCATGGCCATGACAGTGAACAACCCCAAGACGGGCGCCGCCCTGGACAAGCCCGCGATCTATGTCGATGGGAACATCCACGGCAACGAGATCCAGGGGGGCGACATCTCGCTCTACCTCCTCGACTACATGCTCGGCAATTACGGCAAGAACCCGGAGATGACGAACATCGTGGACAAGACCTGCTTCTACGTCATCCCCGTCGTCAACGCCGACGGCCGGTATCATTTCTTCGCCGACGCCAATTCCCCGGACAGCAACCGCGGCCTGCGGATTCCTGTCGACGACGACAGGGACGGCCTTGTCGACGAAGACCCCGATGACGACCTCGACGGCGACGGCAACATCTGCACGATGCGCAAGAAAGACCCCTTCGGCCAGTTTAAAACGGACCCGGAGGACCCGCGCCTGATGGTCCGCATCAAGCCCGGGGAGAAAGGCGAGTGGACCCTGCTCGGGGACGAAGGCCTCGACAACGACGGCGATGGCCTGGTCAACGAGGACGGACCGGGCTATGTCGACCCCAACCGGAACTGGGGCTTCGACTGGGCGCCTTCGTACGTCCAGAGTGGTTCCGGCGATTACCCCTTTGCCGGGGTCGGGCTCAAGGCCCTGGCCGAGTGGACGATGGCCAAGACCAACATTGTCTTCGCCTGGTCCTTCCACAACAACGGGGGCATGCTCCTCCGCGGCCCCAGCCGGAAAGGGCTCGGCGAGTACCCGCCGCAGGACATCGCGGTCTACGACTACCTCGGCAAGCAGGGCGAGCGGATCATCCCCGGCTACCGCTACATGATCTCATGGAAGGACCTCTACACGACCTACGGCGATTCCGGAGAATGGATCACCCAGATGATGGGCGCCTATTTCTACTGCGCCGAGGTCTTCCAGAGCGACTCGGAGGCCTTCAAGGGAGTTTCGGAGAAGCCCGCTGGAGAATCGTCCTCCGGCGGAGGTCTACAAAGCCTCTTATCCGGCAGCGTCACGGAGCGCGACCGGCTCAAGTTCAGCGACAACGTCGTCCAGGGCGACCTCTACAAGCCCTGGAAGCCCTTCAAGCACCCGGATTACGGCGATGTCGAGATCGGCGGCTGGGTCAAGATGAGCTCCCGGCTGGGCGCGCCGTTCATGATCAAGGACTTGGTCCACCGCAACGCCATGGCTGTCCTCTTCACGGCCAAGCACGTGCCCGAGGTCGCCCTCGAGGTCACCGAGGTCAAGGCGCTCGGAGAAAACCTCTACCGGGTCCGGACGCGCCTGGCCAATCCCAAGGCCATGCCGACGATGAGCTACCTCGCACAGAAGGCCAACCTCTATCCCAAGGACATACTCAAGGTGACGGGGGCCGGGGCCAGGGTGGTCGCCGGCGGCCTCCTCGTCGATCCTTACCGCGACCAGGTCACATACAAAAAGGACAAGCCCGCGATCCAGTTCCTCGTCGTCCCCGGCTTCGGCAAGGTCGAATACCAGTTCCTGATCGAAGGGAAGGGCGAGGTGACGCTCCGCTACGAATCTCGGCATGGCGGCAAGCTCACCAAGACGGTCAAGCTCGAATAGACCCGCGTAACAAGACGAATCCGCTTGCCCTTTCCCGTGCGGCGGAAGCATAATTATTACCGGGACGTTTGAATCGTGCCGAAAGGAGTCTGTCGATGCTCAGACGCTACCAGATCGAAAACTCCAAGATCGCCGAGACGACCGACGAGAAAGCCCCGGTGCTGCTCTTCGTCAATCCCGACGAGGCCGAAAAACGCTGCCTCGTCGACGACTACCAGATCGACGAGCACACCCTCAATTCCGCCCTCGACCCGGACGAACAGGCCCGTCTCGAGTGCGAGCCGAACCACATCGCCTTCATCTACAAGCGGCCCAAGAACTATTCTGGTGACGACCAGCTTCTTTTCAAGGCCTCGACGATGGGCGTCTTCTATTTCGAGAACCTTCTCATTCTCGTCGCGGCCGAGGACTCGAACCTGTTCGAGGGAAAGCAGCTGGCCAAGGTGGCCTCGGTCCGGGATCTGATGATCCGGCTCATCTACCGGGCGATCTTCCACTTCACCGAGCACCTGCGCATCATCAACACGATCGTCGACGACGTCGAGCAGAAGATCAACAAGGCCATGGAGAACAAGTATCTCATCAACCTCTTCGCCCTGCAGAAAAGCCTCGTCTACTACCAGAACGCCGTCAACTCCAACGGGGCCCTGATCGACAAGATCCGGCACAACGCCACGAGGTTCGGGTTCACCCAGGAGGAAATGGAGCTCCTCGACGACATCGTCATCGAGAACAACCAATGCTACCGCCAGGCCGAGGTTTTTTCCAACATCCTGGCCAGCCTCATGGATGCCCGGGCTTCCATCGTCAGCAACAACCTCAACGTCCTGATGAAGACCCTGAACATCATCACCATCTCCATCATGGTCCCGACGTTCGTCGTCTCGGTGTTCTCCATGAACGTGTCGTTGCCCTTCGGCCTCAAGGAGCACCCCGCCTTCTGGATCATCATGGGGTTGTCCGCCGTCTCCATGGTG
>CAZZCH010000006.1:0-63172 GCA_964652895.1 uncultured Eubacteriales bacterium | reverse complement strand
GAAATAAGACTCTCTCCGCACCGGCCGATGCCACAACTTATTGAGTAATTACCTTTATTGTATTGGCGCGGGTGCCCGCTTCCGCCAATTCCGGATCTTTTCGAACAAAAAGCGGAAGACGAAACGGATGCCCCGCATCATCCTCGTGCCCAACCAGAGCAGGCCCAAACCCAGCACCGCGATCAGGAGCGCTCCGAAGATATAGATGACCGTGTTCAGGGTGGGATCGGAGACCAGGGGGTAGATATCCATCCAGGGGTCGAGGAATCCCGGGCTGAAGACGCGGATGATCAGGATGACGGCGCTCAGCCAGCCGGTCAGGATCAGGCTGAAGGCCACGATGTAGAAGGCCAGGACGAGGGCCAGGACTCCGATGATGAGGCCGACGGCCGCGCTCAGGCCCCCCAAGCCGAGGGGGACACCGAAGAACGCAATGAGGACCCCGGCCAGGATGTAGAAGGGGAGCTTCTTCTTCTTCCCCATCGTGACCATGGCCTCGGGCAGGCGGGACGAAACGACGGCGGCCGGTTCGCCGAGTTTGTCGAGGACCTTGAGGATCCGGGTGACTTCGTCCTCGGTCGGGTCGTTGCGGAACGACTCGTAGATGTGCGAGTGGATCTCCTTGACGAGTTCTTCCTGGTCTTTGGCCGGGAACCCCTTGATGCCCTTTCTCAATCGCACCAGATAATTATCGACGATCTGGGCGACAGGCCCGCTGAAACCGTTAGCCATTGTTCGTCTCCTTCTTCACGGAAAGGACTGGGTGGTCTTCGTCCGTGTTTTCCGGGATCGGCCCGCGCTGGACGTTGACGACGATCGCGGAGAGCTTCCTGAATTCCCCTTCGAGCACTCGGAACGCCTCCTCCCCCTTGAGCGTCAATGTGTAGTATTTTCGGGGAGGTCCCTGGCTCGATTCGACCCACTCGGATTGGACGAGCCCTTCCTTGGCCAAGCGGCCGAGGATGGGGTAGATCGTCCCTTCCGTAAGGTCGATTTCCTCGTCGCCGGAAATGGTCTTGACGAGGGAATATCCGTAGTGTCGTCCCCTCGAGAGGCAGGCCAGGATGGCCAGCTCCAAAATCCCTTTTCTCAACTGGGTTATTTTGTTTTCCATGTTATAACCAGATACAATGTAATACATAGTAGTATGTTTGTCAAGCTATTTTTATTTAATTTCCCATATTTTTTTTATTCCGGCAGGGGTCAGATGAATAAAAGAACCATAGCCTGGACGACAAACAGCCTCAGAAGCATCGTCAACGGGTATACGGTCACAAATGCCATCGAGACCTCGTCGGACCCGGGCGCCAGGGAATTGGCGTAAGCGAGGGCCGGCGGGTTGGTCATGCTTCCGGCTATCAAGCCGCAAAGGGACAGGTAGTTGAGCTTGAAAAAAAGCCGGGCGACAAGTGTCGCGAGGAGGATCGGAACGAGCGTGATCAGCGCGCCGCCGATGAACCAGGTGACGCCCACCCGGAGGAATGTCTCGACGAACCCGGCCCCGGCCCCGAGCCCCACCGCCGCCAGGAAGAGCGAAATGCCGATCGTTCGGAGCATCTGGTTGGCGCTCGGCGGGACGTGCCAGACGAGGGGGCCGATCGAGCCGATGCGGCTCAGGAGGACGGCCACGATGAGCGGGCCTCCGGCCAGTCCGATCCGGAAGGTGACGGAAGAGCCGGGGAGCTTCAAAGGAAGGCTCCCGAGCAGGACCCCGAGGGCGATTCCTATGAACATCGGCACAACGGCGGCCTGGGACAGCCGTTCCCCAGTTTCCCCCGCGTCCCCCGCGAACGTGTCCATGGCCTCCGGCTTTCCCACGACCCGGAGTTCATCGCCGAACTGCAAGCGGAACCCCGCCCGCGGCGAAAACTCCATGCCTGTGCGGATGATACGGGTCACGATCAGGCCGTAGGTCTCACGCAGGTTGAGCTCCTGGACGGATTTCCCCCGGATCCCCGGCCGGGTCACGATGATCCTTCGGCTGGTGAACTCGGATGGCGCCTCGGTGAGATTGACGGAGATTTCCACGCCGATGACGGATTTCAGCTTGGCGAGCATCTCGGGCGTCCCGACCGCATGAAGCCGGTCCCCGATTCGGATCTTGGTCTTGGCCCGGGGGACCTCCTGGGCCCGCAGACCGCGGGCGAGCCGGGAGATGACCACCCCCCCACCGGCCATGCTGACGATCTGGCTGACCGGAAGCCCGTCCAGGTCCGGGTTGCGGACCTCCAAGTTGATGCCGGAGAGCCGTGACGCATCTTTTTCCTTCAAGGCATCGAGCTCGGCGGCCACGCACCGGGGATCGACCCGGAGGGCGAGGCGTATCGCCCCCATCACCAAAATCACTCCGATGACACCGAAGGGATAGGCCATCGCGTAGGCCACGGACGGGAGCTGCGCGACGGCGTCGGTATATCCCGGAACGAACTTCAGGGACTGTTGAACGGCGGCCAGACTGGGCGTATTCGTCGTCGCTCCCGAAAACAGCCCGGCCGCCGCGGCCAGGGGAATGCCGGCGAACCGATGAAGGATAAGCGCGATGGCGCCTCCGCCCAGAACGACTCCCCCGGCCAGGAGATTCAAGCGGAGGCCCTGCTTGCGCATGGAGGCAAGAAGCCCGGGCCCGACCTCCTGCCCGAAGCTGTAGACGAAAAGGATCAGCCCCAGGTCGCGGGCGAACCCCCACATCATGGGGTCGATGGAAATGCCGAAATGCCCGAAAACCAGGCCGACGAAAAGGATCCCGGCGACGCCGATCCTGAACGACAGGACACGGATCATCCCGAGGACCATTCCCAGGACGGTGACCGCGCAGAGAACGAAGAGAGCATGACCGACGGCGTCCTGGAGGAAAAGGTCGAATAGCCAGCGCATCAAGCGGCATTGTAACGCACGCCTCTCGGCTAGTCAAAATTGGTATTGTGTCCCCTTTTTTAATAAAATTAGAAAGTGCCGCCCGTCAAGGAGAGGCTCATGAAGCGAAACCACCCCATAACGGCGTCGAGGCTCAGGCCCGGCGAGATCGTGCTCGGCCTTTTCCTGCTGGCCACGGCCGGCCTCGTGATGACCGGCGGCTCCGCCCAGGACGTGAAATCCGGCGCCGGGTCATGGGATCCAGAATCCGGGTTGGGCAACCACCGGGCCGTCGTCCGCGTCGAAGCGTCTACCACGCCGAAAGCCCTTTCGCCTAAGAAGGGCGCGAAAAAAGCCGTCGCGGCCCCGGTGATCACGAAGCCCACGGCCGTACGCGTTATCATCCCCTGGCGGCGACGAGACCTCGATCCCGACCAGAAGAACCTCATCGTCGTGGATGCCGCTTCGGGCGATTGGATCCCGAACGTTCTCCCGCTCGCGGTCGACCGGGAACACGGCGACATCGTCTTCGAGCCGCGGACGGTCCCGGGAGATTATTTCGTCTATTATATGCCCTACAAGTCCGAAGGACGGAAGAATTATCCGAACGTGAGATATGACCCGCCCGCCCTGACGACCGACCCGGCCTGGCTCGCCGCGATCGGCCTCACGCCCGAAAAACTCGCGGAACTCGGCCCCGACGCATTCCCACGGGCCAAGGTCCTCTCGCTTCAATCCGTCGACGAATTCAACGCGTTCACACCGATGGAGTTGATCGCCACAGCCGCGGAAACGAAGACGCTCCTCGAGGCCCACCCCCGCGCCGCGTATCTCCTCTTCCCTGAAGACCGCTCGCGCTCGATCCGCATGACGGACGACCTGCCTGCCCGTTGGGCCGTCGGCGGGCCGAGCGGAGCGATCCGGGGCGAGGCGGCGCGCGGCGAGTATTTCACGTTCCAGATCGGCGTTTGGGCGGCCCGGGCGCCGATCGCCGACCTCGAGGTACGGTTCACGGACCTCGTCCAACCCGTACCCCGGATCGAGGATGGCTCTCCCGCCCCGCGGACGCTCATCGCCGCGTCGGCCATGACCTGCTTCAACAAGGGCGGTGTCAACTGGGATGCCACATCGTTCCGGAAGGAGATCCCCGTCGAACGCGGAAAGATCCAGGCCCTCTGGTGCGGCGTCCAGGTGCCTCGCGACGCCCGGCCGGGCGTTTTCAGCGGCACGGTGACGGTCGCGCCCAAGGGCATGCCGGAGACGATCCTGGGTATCGAGCTCCGCGTAACCGACAACGTCTTCGAAGACGCCGGGGACGGCGACCCCTTCCGCATGACCCGCCTCCGCTGGCTCGACTCGACCCTGGCCCAGGACGACGGCATCGTCCCGCCGTACACGGCGCTCGAGGTCGACGGGCTTACCATCGGCTGTCTCGGCCGTTCGCTGACTATCGGGCGAGACGGGTTCCCGGCCCGCATCCGGAGCTTTTTCGCGCCCGAAATGACGCGTTTGCAGGCAAAGCCCGTGCCGCTGACCGCCGCGCCCATGAGGCTCATCGTCACCGACCCCCAAGGACGTGAGCTCCCCTGGGCCCCGGGCGCGAGCGTTCCCGGTCCCCGCCCCGTCCAAAAGGGCCCGGGCGCCGTCGTCTGGGAGACAGAAAACCGCGCCGGCGACCTGGTCATGAAGCTCGTCGCCCGCCTGGAATTCGACGGCTTCGTCGACTACAAGGTCGCGATCACCGCCCTTCGCGACACGCCGCTCTCCGACATCCGTCTCGAAGTCCCCTTTGAGGAGGAACGCGCCCGTTACATGATGGGCCTCGGCTTCAAAGGCGGGCTCCGGCCCGAGTCCTTCGACTGGGCATGGGACCAGAAGAAGAACCAGGACGCCCTCTGGCTGGGCTCTGTCAACGCCGGGATGCAGGTGTCCCTCCGCGCCGAGAACTACTCCCGGCCGCTCAACACCAATTTCTACCTGTCCAAGCCCCTCAATCTGCCGCCGTCTTGGTGGAACGAAGGCAAGGGAAAAGTGGAGGTCCGGAGGGGAGGCGCGGAAGGAGCCAAGGGGGCGGCCAAGGCCTCCGCGCCCCGGCCCGTCATTATGGCCGCCCGCTCCGGTCCGCGGACGATCCGGGCCGGCGAGACGCTCCATTTCGATTTCACCCTCCTCCTGACACCGTTCAAGCCCCTCGACCCGGCCACCCATTTCCGCGAGCGCTACTTCCACGCCTTCAAGCCGCTCAACGAGGTCGCTGCGACGGGCGCCAACGTCATCAACGTGCATCATGCCAACGACATCAATCCCTACATCAACTATCCCTTCTTGCGGCCCCGCGAGATGAAGGCCTACATCAACGACGCCCACGGCCGCGGCTTCAAGGTCAAGATCTACGACACCATCCGCGAGCTCTCCAACCGCGCTCCCGAGCTCTTCGCCCTGCGCAGTCTCGGCCACGAGATCTTCTCGCCGGGCCCCGGCGGCGGCTATTCCTGGCTCCAGGAGCATCTGGGGAGCGACTACATCGCCGCCTGGTTCGTCCCCGAACTCAAGGACGCCGCGATCATCAACAGCGGCATGTCGCGCTGGCACAACTACTATATTGAGGGGCTCGACTGGGTCGCCCGCAACGTCGGCATCGACGGGCTCTACCTCGACGACGTCGCCTTCGACCGGACGACGATGAAGCGAGTGCGCAAGGTCCTCGACCTCCGCCGGCCCGGCGCGCTCATCGACCTCCACAGCGCCAACCAGTACAACGTGCGCGACGGTTTCGCCTCGAGCGCCAACCTCTACCTCGAGCATTTCCCCTTCCTCAATCGCCTCTGGTTCGGGGAGTACTTCGATTACAACGGCAGCGGCCCCGACTATTGGCTGGTCGAGATGTCCGGCATCCCCTTCGGGCTCATGGGCGAGATGCTCCAGGACGGCGGTAATCCCTGGCGCGGGATGGTCTTCGGCATGACCAGCCGCCTGCCCTGGGCCGGCGACCCGCGTCCTCTGTGGAAGGTCTGGGACGAATTCGGGATAGCGGAGAGCGAGATGGTCGGTTGGTGGGTTGAGGCGAATCCGGTGAAAACGCGGAATCCCGAAGTCCTGGCGACGGCCTACGTCAAGCGGGACGATTCCGTTCTCATCGCACTGGCCTCATGGGCAAAAGAACCCGTCGACGTCCGCCTCGCGATCGACTGGAAAAAGCTCGGCCTCGACCCGACGAAGGCCGCCTTCCGCGCCCCGGCCATCGAAAGATTCCAAGAGGCGGCGGAGTTCAAGCCGGGAGACCCGATCCGCGTCGAGCCCGGAAAAGGCTGGTTGTTGATCCTGCGCTAGATCGGGCTTTCCCTTTGGGCCGAACGCGCAAGCGTTCCAGCCGGACGTCATTGTGGCGACCGCATAAACACATTGCGGACGGCCGTCGTTATTATCTATAATGCATGCGGCTTAAAGGGAGGGACCATGAAAAAGCATTCATTGAAGTTTTTCCCGGTGATCTTTTGTATCGTCGCCTTCGTTGGGACCGCAGCCACAAGGATATCGACCGCGGCTGGACAGGCTCCGTCAGTCACCCTGAAACCCGACCTGACCATCGGCGTCGAGGACGGCGACGAGAACCTGATGTTCGGCTCGATCTCCCGGATCGACCTCGACGGGAGAGGGAATATCTACATCCTGGATTATAAGTTTCGCAAAATCGTCGTATTCGACAAGGACGGCAAGCTTTTAAGAACCATCGCCGTGCCCGCGGGACAGGGTCCCCGAGAAGCGACGAACCTCAGCGGTATCGCCGTCACACCCGACGGCACGCTCTTCGTCAACGACACGCGCAAAGTCATCGTCTACGGCCCGGACGGTCAATTCCTCCGGTCGTTCCTTGTCGACTTCATGATCTCCTCGATCGGTTGTGCCGGGACGGAGGACCTGGTCGCCATCGGACCGAATGGCGGAAAGATCCTGCATGTCTTTGACCAGACGGGGAAGCTCCTTGCTTCCTTCGGCGACACATTCACTCCCCCCGCGGAACTGGAACAGATGAAAGAGATGCCGATGTTCGGCTCGCCGATCCTCTTCAATTGTTCGAAGGACGGAAGGATATTCGTCCTCAACCCGCACAGGTACGAGGTCTCGGTCTTCAAGGACGGCCGCCTTGAACAGGTCCTGAAGGGCAAGAATGAGCTTTTCAAACCCATCCAGCAAAGAGGCCGGGGGTTCTTCTCCACGGCAGCTCATATCATTAAGAGCGGCGAGTTCATCTTCGTGGTCTTCCAAAATCCCGACCCCGGGGCTAAAAAAACGGCAGACATCTTCCAGGCCGGAAAGCAAGTCGGAGCGATGGACCTACCCGGGACACCGTACGTCTCCGATCAACAGGGCCGGATATATTTCGTCGAGGCAGAGAATTTCCCCAAGGTCGTCCGCTATACCGTCGTTAAGAACTGAAAAGCGGGTGAGCCGGACGCTTACGAAGCGGAACTGCTCATCCGATGACCTTCATCAGCCAGCGGTGGAGGGGCGCCAGCGGCTCGTAGCGCTTGAAACAGTAATCGACGAGTCGGGCCGAAAAGAACTCCTCGGGGATCTTCGCCTCGGAGCTGGCGTAGAGGCCATTGTGCTTGAGGAGCGCGGCGTTCGGATGGTCGGGGTCAAAACCGGCCGGAACACGTTTGTAGTGCCCGCCGCCCAAGGAGAAGCCCGCCCTGGCCGAGATCGCGACCTTGATCTTTCGGATCTCCGCGCCGCTCTTCGGATCGACGACGGCCTTCCGAAAGCGGCCGAGGAGGGAGTCCGGGATCATGTACATGCCCACGCCGAGCCATAGGTCGGGCGGTTCGAGGTGGAAATAGAAGCCCGACGTTTCCAGCCTCGGGCGGGCACCGTCCCAGAATAAGATGCCGAGGTTCGTCTTGTAGGGCACGGGGTCCAGGCTGAAGCGCGTGTCACGGTTGATACGAAAGATGGACTTGTTGACCTTGGGCACGGCGACGATGTGCGGGGCTATCCGCCGCAGCCTTTCCCCCATGGCCGTGACGAAGAGCTTGGCCGGCGCCATGATGTGCCGGTCGTAGGTCTCCCGGTTCCTGTCGAACCATTCCTTGTTATTGTTCTTGCGGAGCGCCGTGAAGAAGCGGACCGTCTCTTTGGTAAACCCGGAAAAAACGGCGTCGTCGGACATGTCGCCCTCCTGCCTGGCATTTTATCAGAACGGCCGGTCCCCGCCCATATCATTTGGTTCTTCTCCTGATTTCGGGGAATCCCGAATTGCCACCGGCAGAGGCGCTGTGCTATAACTCCGGACAATACATCCGGAGTTCGCGCGATCGGCATGGAGGTATGCATGAGATGGGTCCGGGCGATCGTTTCCCTCGCCCTCGCGGCCGCGATATTCTGGGGCCTCGATAACCGCCACGGCACGTTCCCCGCGCTGGGCAAGCTCCTCGACCCGTTCGCCGGCTTCTGGCAGAATGGCAGCCGGTCCGACGCCGTCCCCGATAAGCTGGCCGTTCCGGGCCTGCGCGACGAGGTCCGGGTCGTCTGGGATGCGCGGCGCGTGCCTCACATCTTCGCCCAAAACGACCATGACCTGTACCTGGCCCAGGGCTACGTCGCCGCTTCGCTCCGCCTCTGGCAGATGGAGTTCGGGTGCCTTTACACGGCCGGCCGCATCTCCGAAGTCGTCGGTCCGGCCGGCTTGAGGCAGGACATTTTCACGCGGCGATTCGGGCTCCCTTGGGCCGCGGAAAACGCCGTCCGCGCCTTCCGCGACGACCCCAAGATGCTTGAGGTTGTCGACGCCTTCACCGCCGGGGTCAACGCCTTTATTCGGACGCTGGGCCGCAAGGGCCTGCCCGTCGAATACAAGATCTTCGATTACCGGCCGGAGCCGTGGACGGACTATAAGTGCGCCCTGCTCCTCAAGGCCATGGCCTTCTCGCTCAGCTCATACAGCTAGGATGCCGCGATGACGCAGATCAAGAAGACGATGAACGTTCCGGGCGAATGGCCCGGATGGGAGAACTTCGTCGACCGGCTATTCCCTTACATGCCGCCCCTCGTCGACCCGGTCCTCCCGCCGGGGACGCCTCTCGATTTCACGCCGCTTTCGGTCCCGTCCCGCGGAGGGGCGGAAGGAGACGACGGGAATAAAGGAGGCGCAAGCGGCCCCGCCGCCTCCTCGAGAGGTCTTGAAACTCCGTCGTCGGACGCGGGCGGCTTCGAATCGCCGGGGTACCGCACCGGCCCGGGCCTCGGCAGCAATAATTGGGCTGTTTCCGGGAAGCTCACCCGGAACGGCTTCCCCCTCCTGTCGAACGACATGCACCTCGAGCTGTCGCTCCCGGCGGTTTGGTATGAGATCCAGCTCTCCGCTCCCGGGGTCAACGTCCGCGGGGTCGCTTTTCCGGCCGCGCCCCTGGTCATCGCCGGCTACAACAAAGATGTCGCCTGGGGTTTTACCAACGGCACCGACGACGTCCTCGACTGGTACGACATCACCTTCAAGGACGACTCGCGGGCCGAGTATCTCTATGGCGGCGAATGGCGAAAGACGTCCGTCCGTGAGGAGAAGATCAAGGTCAGGGGCGGAACGACGGTCGTCGACAAGGTGGTTTACACCCACTACGGCCCGGTCGTCCGCTTGAAGGACGAGCCGCCTTTCACTAACATGAACGTCCCACCGGACGCGGCCCTGCGCTGGCTCGCCCACGACGCGTCAAGCGAGTTCTCGACGCTCTACGCCCTGAACAGGGCTAGGAATTACGAGGACTACGTCCAAGCCCTCAAGACCTGGGACTGCCCGGCCCAGAACATCGTCTTCGCCGACCGGGAGGGGACGATCGCCATTTGGCACGACGGAAAATATCCTCTTCGCTGGAAGGGCCAGGGCCGTTACGTCCTCGATGGCTCCGATCCGGCTGACGAATGGCGCGGCTGGGTCCCTCGAGGCCACGTCCCCCACGTCAAGGACCCGGACAGGGGCTTCGTCAGCTCGGCCAACCAGATGCCCGCCGACGCCGGCTATCCCTACTACCTCGGCTGGGACTATGCGCCCTACGAGCGGGGAGCGCGGATCAACGAGATCCTCCGGTCGGCGCACGACATCACTCCGGCCGACATGGTCCGCATGCAGGCCGACGTCCTGGATATCCGGGTCCGGGCCGTCCTGCCGAGCCTTCTCGACATCATCAAGGAGAAGCCGGCGACGGAGGCCGAGAAAAAGAGCTTCGAGGAGCTCCGGGCCTGGAACTTCGAGGCCCGGGCGGCTCTCATCGCCCCAACGATCTTCCGCGAATTCTGGAACGGGCTCAACCGGCTGACCTGGGACGATGAGAAGCCGGCGAAGATGGAGCGCATGCCCCGGCCGGCGAGCCAGGTCACGGTCGATCAGATCCTGAACGACCCCCACGGCGGATTCTTCGATCTCCCCGGTCTACCTGATAGGGACCCCCTGGATGAAACTCTCGACGACATCGCCAAACTGGCCTTCCGATCGGCGATCGCCAACCTGGAGAAACGGCTGGGGCCCTTCGGCGAAACCTGGCGCTGGGGCAAAGTCAAAGGAACTCAGCTCAGGCATATCGCTAGGATCCCGGGCTTCGGCCGGGAGAAGCTCGAGGCGGACGGCGTCGGCCACGTCATCGACGCCATCGACGCCGTCCGGGCTTTCGTCAAGAAATCCCCGAAATAGAGGACATCATGGGCATGAATGATTGGATCAAGACGTTCCCCGGAACGGTGACGGTCTGCGACGCGGATGGGCGCATCGTGGCCATGAACGACCGCTCGATCGAAGTGTTCGCCGCCGACGGCGGGGCGAAACTCGTCGGAAAAGATGTCCTCGCCTGCCATCCCGAGCCGAGCCGGACCAAGCTCGAGACGATGATGGTCGAGCGCCGGACGAACGTCTACACCATCCAGAAGAACGGGAAAAAGAAGCTCATCTACCAGGCGCCCTGGTTCAAGGACGGGGTCTACGCCGGTTTCATCGAGTTGTCCCTCGAGATCCCGTCGGACATGCCCCACTTCAACCGCGATTAATAAGGGGTCAAAGCAGCGCGGTCGTCAGTAGCGGCACGTAGGTGATGAGCAGGACCGCAATCAGCCCCAGGACCAGGAACATCAGCACGTCCCTGTACACCCGTTGGATCGGCTCGTTGAACCGGTAGGACGCCAGGTACAGGTTCAGCCCGACGGGCGGCGTGAGATAGCCCAGCTCCATGTTGGCCAGGAAGATGATGCCGAGATGGACGGGGTGGATGCCGAAGAGGTTCCCGAGCGGGATGATCAAGGGCACGACGACCAGGATGGCCGAGTAGATATCCATGAAACAGCCGACGACGAGCAGGGTCAGGTTGAGGATGAGCAGGAAGACGTACTTCGACGAGATCGTCGCCGCGACCCAGGCGGTGAGCTTCTGCGGGATCTGGGCGTCGATGATGTAGTAGGAAAGCCCGTTGGCCAGGGCCAGGATGATCAGGACGCCGCCGATGATCGGGACGCAGCGGAGAAAGATCCGGGGCAGGTCGCGTAACCTCGTGTCCTTCTTGATGAAAGTCTCGACCACCCAGACGTAAAGAAGAGCGGCCGCGGCGCTTTCCTGCAAGCTGGTGAGGCCTCCGAAATACAGACCGAAAACGACGAGAGGCAGGAGAAGCTCCCAGAAGGATTCGCGGAAGGCCGCCAGCGCCTCCTTCGCCCGCAGGGCATGGCGGGGGATGCCGTGCTTCCAGGAATAGACGACACCGATGATCATGACGGAGATCACCATGAAGAGGCCGGGCAGCAGCCCGCCCACGAACATGTCTTTGATGCTCGTCTGCGCCGTCACGCCATAGATGATGACGGGCAGGCTCGGCGGGAAGAGGAGACCGATGCTTCCCGCGGCGGTCAGAAGCCCCACCGTGAACCTTTTGGGATAACCCGCCTTCTCAAGGATGACCGAGAGGAGCCCGCCGAGGGCCAGGATGGTCACGCCCGAAGCGCCGGTGAACGTCGTGAAAAAGGCGCAGACGAGGACGGCCATGATCGTCAGACCGCCGGGGAACCAGCCGAATACGGCCTGGAAGAACCGGACCATCCTCTCTCCCGCCTTGCTTTCGGACAAGAAAAAGCCAACGGCGGCGAAGAGCGGGATGGCCGGGATGGCGCTCCCCGTGAGCACCTCGTAGGCCTGATTGGGAATGATCTCCAGCGGCTGGCCGGCCTTGGCGAAAAGGAGGAATCCGACGCCCCCGAGAACGAGGAAGATGGGCAAGCCGAGGAAGGCGGAAGCTATCAGAATGATGATGAGCGGCGTCCCCAGTCCCGAGAGCACGGGGTGGAGGAAATCCCGGACCGACGCCAGGACCGGCAGGGACACCGTTCCGCCGCCGGTCAGGAGGTGGGTGAGCGGGCCAAATCCGAAGAAAAGCCCCAGGAGCGCCGCCCCCACCGCCGCCGGAACCCGAGCTTTCTTTTTCTCGAGTGTCGTGATGAACCGGGCGCTCATGGCCAGGAAACCCGCGGCCATGATCATCACCACGAGACGCTTCGGGAGGGGGCCGACCTTGTCTGTGGCGGCGAAGGCGTTCCGGGCGAACGAAAGCGAACTCAGGCCGAAAGCGAGCGTCAGCGCGGACGACATCACGGCCGTGGAGACCGCGGCGATGGACTTCACCGGCTCGCGGAGCGACGTCGCCGTCGCCAGCGCCAGATGCTTCCCTTCCCGAGAGGTGATGGCCGCGGCTATGAAGGTGGCGGCGAGCACGAGGTGTTGGATGTAGTTGGTCGAGTCCGGGACCCCCGTGTGGAAGACCTTGCGGGCAACGGCTTCAAAGAGAAGGACCAGGGCCAAACAGAGGATGGAGAGAAACGCCAGCGATTGTTCGACGGCGTGAACAGCGCGGACGACCCTACTGGCCACGGGTTTTTCGGAATTCCTGGATATACCCGACGATCTGGTCATACGTTTCCTTGGAGAACCTCGACCCGATGAGGTCCCTGACGCCCTCGGCGGCGGTCTGCCGCCATTCCTCCAACGCGGCCGGGGGGGGGTCGTGGACGATGAGGCCGTTCTCCTTCATCATTTTCACGGCATCGGCCTCCAGGGCCTGCGCCTCTTCGAAGAGGCCGCGGGAGGCCTCGTCGATGGAGGCGATGAAAGGCTGACGCAGGTCCGCCGGAATGCTCGCCCAAGCCTTGTCACTCAGGATGAGACCGGCGACGAGGGGCGCCAGGGTCATGGAAAGCATGTGGGGGACGACGGCGAAATACTGCCCGGACCCTGCCAGGAGGGGCGGCAGATAGGCGGCGGAGACCATGCCGCTCTGGAGCTGGACCATAAGGTCCTTGAAGTCGCCAGGGACGACCGCGAAGCCCATTTTTTTCCAGACCTGCTCGACCTCGGGGTCGTTGTCCGTGACGCTGATCTTGAGCTTCTTCAGGTCCCCGGGAAAGATCACCTCCTTCTTGGTGAAAAAGTTGACCCAGCCGGCTTGCGTCCAGAGGATGATCTTGAAGCCCTTTTCCTCGATTTTCTTCTCGAACGCGGGTTTCATCTTGTCGAAAACGAAACTGAACTCCTCCGCCGAATGGAAGAGGAGGGGAATGTTGAAGACCGTGACGGACGGCTCGATCTTCGACAAGCCCATGCTGGTGAAGACGCCGCCCTGAAGCGTTCCCAGGCGCATCTTACGGATCACGTCCTGCTCGCTTCCGGCTATGCCGCTGGGGAAGATCTTGACCTGGACGGTCCCGTTCGAGATCCTCTCCCAGTCCCGGGCGACCTTCTCCAGGGCCTTGCCCCAGGGTGACCGCTCGGGGGCGATGCTGGCGATCTTGATGACCACCGCCCCGGAGGAGGCCGGAGCGGCGGGCGCGTTCGAAGCCGCGAGCGCCAGGACGGCGAGAGCGGCGGTGAGTTTATTGATCATGGTCGTTCCAGTTCGATGAAGAAGTCGTCGATATGCGCGAGGAACCAGCGCGCCTTCCGCTGGTTGAGGATGTTGACCAGGCGGTTCTCCGGGCTCGCGTCCGGGTCGAATTCGAGGACCTGGCCGAGGAACTTTTTGAACTCCCCCGCGTTCTGCTCGTTGATGCACACCGTCGTGGCCAGGGCCATCAGGGCCGACGTGTCCTTCGTCCCGGCGATTCTCTGCGCCTCGGCGAAATGCTTCCGGGCCTTGACCGCGTCGCCGCCCATATAGTCGGGCAGGGATCCGTAGTAGTTGATATAGAACACGTGGAGGGCGCCCTGGTTGAAGTCGGGATCGAGCTCGGCGACCCGGACCATCATGGCCGCGGTCTGGGGAAGCGTCTGTCCGAGGGTCATGTCGAAGGGATTGACGGAGAAGGCGGCCACCCAGCCGACCGCCGTCCAGTAAAGGAGCGAAACATCCTCCTTCTTGAACGGCGCCATGGCCTCCTGATATTTCCGCTCCTTGAGCTGGCCGCGAATCAGGGGGTTCCTTTTTTCGAGCCCGATGAAGAGGATGTCCCTGCCCCGCAGATAAAGGTTCTTAGCCCTGGCCAAGAGGTACTCTTTCAATTCCCCTTCCCGGCGGGGCGTCATATCGGCAGGCGTCTGGACGAAGGCGTTGGCATACATGATATAAAGGCTGCCGGTGCGGAGCCGGAGCCCGGCGTGGTCGGGCATCGAAGAGAGCAGGGATTCATAGAGCTTGATGGCGAAAGGCAGGGCGTCCCCGACGAAATCGGGGTCGTTGTCCGAGCTGAAGACGTCGGTCGATGAGGAGCCGGAAAGCATCCCGGCCACCTTGTTCATGGCCAACTTCTGCAGGGAGCATGAACCGAGCGAGAGCAAAACGGCGAGTCCGATCCCGGCCGCCACCACGTTGACTTTTTGGGTTTTCTTCGAAGACCCCCGCAAGCGTTCCTCCACGGCTAAAATCCAACCCACGCCGACCCCTTCCCACGACAATCAGAATAGTCCCAAGGTCTGTTTTAGTCAACTCGGGACTCCCCGGTCCCTGCAAGACCGGGGCCGTGCGGCGGCGGCCCGGGTCAGACGCTTTTTCGGGCACTCCGCTTGAAGAAAAAATACACGGGGATGCCGGCCAGGGCCGTGGCCACGGCGACGAGCGATTCGACCGGGCGCTCGAGGAAGGCCAGAACGAGGATCGTCGCTCCGATAAGGATGTAGAGGGCCGAGGCCACCGGATAGCCGGGCAGTTTCACTGCGCTCCGGCCGGTCCGCCTCAACTTGAACACGCCCAGCACGGCCAGGAGGGGAAATATCCCGAGAGAAAATCCCATGTACGTCAGGAGCTGCTCGAACGTCCCGAAGAGGACCATGATCGAGGCGATGCCTCCCTGGAGCACGATCGACCGCGCCGGCACCGCGCATTTCGGATCGACGTAGGCGATGGATTTGAAGAAAATGCCGTCCCGGGCCATCGAGTAGTAGACCCTCGGCCCGAGGATGAGGTAGGCGCTGAGGGAAGAAAAAAGGGCGAACGAGATGAGGACCGATAGAACCGTTTCGGCGGATTTGCCGAAGAGGTTGCCCGCGGCCAGGCCGCCGACGGAGATCACGCCCTCCATCTGGGCCGGGGGGATGGCGTAGATGTAGAACAGGTTCAGGGCGACGTAAAGGAGCATGACCACCCCCGTCCCGATCAGGAGCGAGCGCGGCAGGTTACGCGAAGGGTTTTTGACCTCCGAGCCGACGTAGGCCGAGGCGTTCCAGCCGCTGTAGGCGAACATGATCCACATCAAGGACAGGCCGAGGGTTTTCAGGCCGCCGAAATCGAATCGGAACGGCACAGCCGCGATAAGATGGCCCAGACTTCCCTTCCCGACGGCGAACCCGGCGGCGACCAGGCCGACGACGAGCAGGATCTTCATCCCGGTCAGGGCGTTCTGGACCCGGGCACCGGTCTCGAGGCCGCGGGTGTGGAGGAAGGTGAAGGCGGCGATGATGAGGATGGCATAAAGCTTTTTCATGACCTCCGCCTCCGAGGCCCCGCCGATAACGCCGGGGTGAAGGAGGCCGGGGAAGGCCCGGGTCAGGTATTCCGAGAAGCCGATGGACGAGGCGGCGATCGGCGCCGAGAAGCCGACGAAGAAAGAGACCCAGCCGGAGAGGAAGCCGAGAATAGGGTGGTAGAGCCGCGACAGGAAGGCGTATTCCCCGCCGGCGTGGGGAAAAGCGGCACCGAGCTCGCCATAGCTCAGGGCGCCACAGAGGGCGACCAAGCCGCCGACGACCCAAAGGCCCAGCATGACCACCGGGTGGTGGAGGTCCTTCATCAGGAGCCCCGACGTCGTGAAGATGCCGGCGCCGACCATATTGGCGATGACGATGTTGGTCAGCGGGAAGAGCCCGAGCTTTCGCTCGAGCCCGTTCACGGGGGGCTCAGGGGTCATGTTTCCGCCCTTTCTTCAACGGTCTCGCTTATCTTAGCGTCGTGGCGCCGGCTATGATGGTTCCTCGCCGCCGCCAACGGCCTACCTTTATATGCCACGCGGGAATCGCCTGTCAATTCGACGCCTTTTTCCGCTTGAAGCGGTTGACGATGAGGGCGAAGAGGAATAGCGGGCCATAGAAGGCGGCCGCCCCGGCCGCGAAGCCGATATTCGTTCCCTTGACGAGTTCGACGCCCCAGCCGAACTGATCGTTGTTGACGAGGTAGGTCCAGGTCGAGGAAGGGCCTTTCAGGCCTTCGGCGTCGAGATCGACGGGGCCTTTCCTCTCGATGAGGGATCTCAACGTTTTCCTCACTTCGCGCCCGATCTTCGCCTCCAGGCCGAGGAACGCTTCGGTCGCGGACTTCTGGAACTCGGTGAGAGGTTCCATGCGTCCGAGCTTGACAAGATGGATACTCTCCCGCAGATCGGCCAGCCAGGCCAGGTGGTCCGCCCAGACGCGGTCGATGTGAAAGAGCACGACCCGGCGGGCCATGCGGTCGAACTCCTCGCGTCCGAAGCGGGCCGATCCGGCCTTGAGGAGCTGAGAACCCGGACGGAACGGCGCGTCCGCCTCCGCCGTCGGGTCGAAAACACCGCCCCGCCAGGCGGAGACGATCCGTCTCTGCGTTTCGACGAGGGTGGAATAATCCCAAAGAGCCCGGCGGATGTCGAGATTCCGGCCCTCGATGACGCGCTGGCCGTGGAGAATATCCTTGCGCAGCAGTTCGTCGTCGACGGCGTCGGACCGGCGGTCAAGCCGGTAGCGCTTGAATAGCATACGGCGGAGCCCATATCGTTCGAAGATATCGTCCTCCAAGCTGATGAAAAACCGGGACGAGCCGGGGTCGCCCTGGCGGCCGGCCCGGCCGCGGAGCTGATGGTCGATGCGCAGGCTCTCGTGGCGGTTGGTGCCGATGACGTAGAGACCGCCCAGCGCCGCCACTCTTCCGAGCTCTTCCTCGCGCGGTCCGCCGAGCTTGATGTCCGTGCCGCGGCCGGCCATGTTGGTCGAGATAGTCACGGCGCCGGGGGCGCCGGCCCGGGCGATGACCGCGGCCTCGAGCTCGTCGTTCTTGGCATTGAGGGTAACGCAGACAATGCCCGCTTCTTTGAGCGCCGTGGCGAGGTCCTCCGATTCCCTGACGCTCGACGTCCCGACGAGGATGGGGCGTTCCGTGGCGTGAGCGCCCGCGATCTCCCGGACGAGGGCGCGGAGCTTGGCCTCCTTGTGGGTGAAGACGACGTCGGGAAGATCACGCCGGAGGCAGGGCCTGTGGGGCGGGACGACGACGACGCCCAGGCCGTAGAATTCCTTGAGCTCCCGGGAAGACGTCCGGGCCGTGGCCGTCATGCCGCAAAGCGCCGGATAGAGGCGGAAGAAATTTTGGAGCGTGACGGACCCGAGGATGCGGCCCTCGGAGCCGCGGCGGACACCCTCTTTGGCCTCGACAGCCGCCTGGAGGCCGTCGGGCCAATGGCGCTCATCCATGACCCGGCCGGTGAACTCGTCGACGATCTCGACGCGGCCGTCGCGGACAATGTAGTCGATGTCCCGCTCGAGCAGGGTCTCGGCGTGCAGGGCGCAGTGTGCGGCGGCCAGAAACATCTCGTTCTCGGGGGCAAAGAGGTTGCCGCAGCCGAGCAGGCGCTCGATCCTGCGGATCCCGTCGTCCGTGGGGAAGACGTTGGCGTTCTCCGCGTCGAGCTCATAGTCCCTGCCCCGTTCGAGGCCGCGGACGACGGCGGCCAGACGGCCGGCGTCGGCGCCGGGCCCGCCGGCAGTGCCCGAGATGACGAGCGGGATGCGGGCTTCATCGATGAGGATGGAATCGGCCTCGTCGACGATGGCGACGTCGAACGGCCGGTGGACGAGCTCCGTGGGCTCGTAGGCGAGGCGATCACGGAGGTAGTCGAAACCGGCCTCTTTGGCCGTGGCGTAAACGACGGCGCGGGCGTAGGCGCATTTCTTGGCCTGTTTGTCCATGCCCTCCTGGACGACGCCGACGGAAAGACCCAGCAGGTGATAGATCGGCCCCATCCAGGCCGCGTCGCGTCGGGCCAGGTAATCGTTGAATGTCAGAACATGGACCGTCCGGCCGGTGAGGGCGAAGAGCGACGCCGTAAAAACGGCGGCCAGGGTCTTGCCCTCCCCCGTCGGCAGCTCGGCGACCTTGCCCGCGGCCATGGCCAGGCCGGCGACCATCTGGACGTCGTGGGCGGCGAGGCCTGTCGCCCGCCAGGCGGCCTCGTCGACGAGGGCAAAGGCCTCGACCTTCGCCATCTCCGGGTCCTCGGTTGATACCTCGCCCTTGAGACGCCCGCGCAGGGATGCCGCCAAACGTCCGAGTTCCTCGTCGGTTTTCCGGGCGAGCCCTTCCGCTTCATGGATAGCGCGGATCTTTCCGACGGTCCGCGCAAGCCTCGCCAGGTCGGTTTCCACGGGAATTCCGCGGAACCGGTTGAAGGCCGTCAGTGCCCTTGCGCGGAACCCGGTTTGTAAGCCCGCCGCCGCGCCGCGTCGAGGATCTTCGTCCGGGCGACGCCCTTTGGAAAAAAAGCGATGAGATGTTTCGATCAAGCCATTCCTCCTCTCGTTGCCTTGAATGGATCCGCGGACCGAGTTGCGGAAAAAGAGGAGGTTAAAGAGGCGGGCTTCGGAGGAGGATCGGCCCGGAAAAGCGGGAGATGACGGCGAAGGCATGGTCGGGCTCCCCGCGCGGCCGGACCGAGAGGAGGACGCCGAAAAAGAAAAAACCGAGGATGAAGGGCAGAGGCAGGAAAAGAACAGCCAGGGCCAGAAAGGGGACAGCGCTTCGGGATATCATCGTCTCTTACCCTTTATCTATTTTAGGCCGCTCCCGTCCGTCCGTCAATAAGAGCGGGTTCCGGAAGGGGTCAAACCTATTTTTTACGCAGAAATGCGTAAAAAATAGGTTTGACCCCCTCTTATCTTTGACCCAGCTATTAGGTTTGACCCCTTCTTGAGTTCCGGTGGGCAGGATTTGGGAAGAAAATCGGCCCTCCGGCGTCAAAAAAATGTCGGTGAGGTATAATGGTTTTCTCATTGTGCTCAAGACAGACGCCCTCCACGAACGAGCGTGAGGGACTTTTTTTAAAAGGTGAACGAATATGAGAAAAAGAACGGTTCTATTGCTGACCCTGATACTCGCCCTGACTTGGGCCTGCGGCAAGTCGGGCAACGGGGATCTCACGGCTAATGCCGCGGCCAACGGACAGACCGCCGCCACGAAATCCAAGCCGGTGAACCCGGCCGGCAAGGCCTCCCCCGGCGCAAAGGGACCGGGCGGCCAGCCTCAGCTCGACGCCCTGCCCGTCAACGTCGAGACCGTCAGCCGCCAGAGCTTGAACGCCTATCTCGTCCTCAACGGCATCGTCGAGCCGGAGCGGAAAGTCGAGATCTTCTCGCGCCTGTCGGCCTACGTCAAGGAGATCGTCAAGGAGGAAGGCGCCTACGTCAAGGAGAACGACGTGCTGGCCATCCTCGACGACACGGAGATCGGGATCAGCCACGAGCAGGCCCGGATCGCCCTGGAGCAGGCCAAGCTCAGCATGGATGAATCGGAAAAGAACCTGGCCCGCAGCCAGGAGCTTTTCAAGAAGGAGCTCATTTCGGAACAGGAATACCAGACCGCGGAGGCCGCTAACAAGCAGCGCCTCCTCGATTTCCGGAACCGGGAGGAGGTCTCCAAGGACCTCGAACTCCAGCTGAATTGGACGAAGATCCGGTCCCTCGCCGAAGGCTTCGTCACCGAACGCCTCATCGAGGTCGGCAGCCGGGTCACCAGCAACCAGAAAGTCTATACGATCGAGGACTTCAAGCCCCTGCTCATCCGCGTTTTCGTGCCCACGAGCGACGCCCTCCGGCTCAAGACGGGCCTGTCCGCCAACGTCGCGACCGAGATCCTCAAAGGCGAGGTTTTCAAGGGCACCGTGACCCTGATCAACCCGCGGATCGATGTCCAGACGGGAACGATCAAGGTCACGGTCGAAGCGTATGACGACACGCTCCGGCTGAAGCCGGGCATGTTCGTCGAGGTCCGCATCGCCACCGGCAAGAAGGACAACGTTCTGGTCATCCCCCGCAAGGCCATCCTCTACAAGCAGGGCAAGACCTACGTCTTCCTCCTCAAGGGCAACCTGGCCAGTCAGCAGGAGATCACCCTCGGCCTGACCGAGGAAGACCTGGCCGAGGTCGCGGCGGGCATCGCCGAGGGCGACGTCATCATCTCAGTCGGCGTCGAGAACCTCAAGGACGGCCAGCCCGTCACCGTGCTCAAATGAAGCTCGTCAAGTTCTCCATCCATCGTCCGGTCACGGTGTTCATGTTCACCGTGGCCGCGGTCATCTTCGGCATGATCTCCTATTCGCGGCTGAACCTTAACCTCCTGCCCAAGATCTCCTACCCTACCCTGACGATTAAAACCGAGTATCCGGGAACGGCGCCCGCGGAGATCGAGAACATCATCTCCAAGCCCATCGAGGAAACCTGCGGCGTCGTCGACAACGTCATGCGCATCTCCTCGGTCTCGCGGGCCGAGCTGTCCGAGGTCACAATCGAGTTCGCCTGGCACACCAACATGGACTTCGCCACGCTCAAGGTCCGGGAGAAACTCGACCTCCTCCGCTTCCCGACCGGGGCGACCAAACCGGTCATCCTCCGCTACGACCCCAACCAGGACCCGGTCATGAAGCTGGGCCTGACCGGGGACACCGACCTCGCCCGGATCCGCTACGTCGCGGAGAAAGAAGTCAAGCAGGCCCTGGAGAGCATCGAGGGCGTCGCCGCCTGCTCCATTTCGGGAGGCCTCGAGGACGAGATCCACATCGACATCGACGAGCAGAAGCTCAGCCTCCTCAACATCCCCATCACGACGGTGGCCAGCCGTTTGAGCCAGGAGAATGTCGACCTCTCGGCCGGCATCCTCAAGCAGAAGGACACCCAGTTCCTCGTCCGGACGGTCAACCAGTTCAAGGACGTCGAGGAGATCAAGGGCATCATCATCGAGAAGCGCGGCGACGTCCAGATCACCCTGGGCAGCATCGCCGAGGTCTTCCGCGGGTTCAAGGAGCGGAAGGTCATTTCCCGGATCAACGGCCGGGAGTGCATCGAGGCGGCCATCTATCGGGCGGCCGACGCCAACACCGTCTCCGTCGTTGAGGCCGTCACGGAACGGCTGAAGACCGTCCGGCAGAACATCCTCAAGCCCCGGGGCATGGACTACCTCCTCATTACCAACCAGTCGAAGTTCATCAAGAGCACGATCGAAGAGGTCAAGTCGACCGCCGTCATCGGCGGCATCCTGGCCGTCTTCGTCCTGCTTTACTTCCTGAAGAACTTCCGCAGCACTCTGATCATCGGGGCAGCCATCCCCATTTCCGTCATTGTCACCTTTTTCCTGATGTTCTCGTCCAACATCTCGCTCAACATCATCTCGCTCGGAGGCCTGGCCTTGGGCATCGGGATGCTTGTCGACAACTCCATCGTTGTCTTGGAAGCCGTCCAACGCTACCGAGACGCTGGGCTCAATGCCGCCGATGCCGCCTATAAGGGGACGACGGAGGTCGCCGGCGCCGTCACCGCCTCGACCCTGACGACGGTGGCCGTCTTCTTCCCCATCGTCTTCGTCGAGGGCATCGCCGGCCAGCTCTTCAAGGATATGGCCCTGACCGTGACCTTCTCCCTTATAGCCTCCCTCCTCGTCTCGCTGACCCTGGTGCCCATGCTGGCCGGGGCCATGCAGCGGCAGAGCTCGCGCGACCCGTTATCCGCCGCTCTGAAGTACGTCTTCAAGCCCGCCGACAAGGTCTACAATACCGTGTTCAACGGCTACAAGAAATTCCAGGGCGTGTCATTCAAGCACCGGAAACTCATCTTCTTCGTCGTCCTCGTCCTCTTCCTCGGCTCGCTATTCCTGACCCGCTTTATGGGCAAGGAGCTCATCCCGGTCATCTCCCAGGGCGAATTCCTGGTTAACGTCGAATTCACGCCGGGAACCTCGCTCAAGGAAAACGCCGCCGTCGTCTCGGACATTTCGGACCTGTTGAAGAAATACCCGGAGATCGACAGCATCTACGAGCTCATCGGCAAGGGCTCGCGGGGCGGCATCTCCTTTCAGGAGGAGATGGAAAACCTGTCCGAGTTCACCCTCCGCCTGAAGCCCGGCATCCTGGGAAAGAGTGAAGACCGGATCATGGAACGTGTCCGGGTCGACCTGGAAAAGTTTTCGACGACGACGATCAAGGTCTACAAACCGCGCCTCTTTTCCTTCAAGGCCCCGCTTGAAGTCGTCGTTTCGGGCACCGACCTCGACCGGATCAAGTCCATCTCGGACGAGCTCCTGGCCAAAATCAGGGCCATCCCCGGCCTCATCGACCTGAAATCCAGCATGGAAGAGGGCTATCCGGAGATCCAGATCATCTTCGACCGGGCCGTCCTGGCCTCCCAGAACATGACCATCAACCAGGTCGGCGCCCAGCTCCGGAACAAGATCCAGGGCGAGGTTGCCACCCGGTTCATCGAAAGCGATCGGGAGGTCGATATCCGTGTCCGCCTTTCCGAGGACTCCCGCGACAGGGTCGACAAGATCAGCCGGATCACCATCCGCAACGGCCTGGGGGCGATCGTCCCCCTCAAGTCCCTGGCCGCGATCGTGATCAAGGAGGGACCGGCCGAGATCCGCCGTATCCTCCAGCAGAAGTCGGCCGTTCTGACCGGGGACCTCCAGGGGATCTCCCTCGACGGAGCCCGGAACAAGATCATGACCGCCGCGGCCACGATCCGCATGTCGCCCGACTACTCGATCACCATGGCCGGGCAGAGCCTGGAGCAGGACGTCGCCTTTTCCTCGATGATCTTCGCCATCGTTCTGGCCGTTTTCCTGGTCTACCTGGTCATGGCCTCGGAGTTCGAGTCGTTCATCAAGCCCCTGATCATCATGTTCACAATTCCCCTGGCCATCATCGGAGTCGTCCTCGTCGGTATTACGGCCGGGATGTCTATCAACGTCATCGTCCTCATCGGCATCATCATCCTGGCGGGCGTTATCGTCAACAACGCCATCGTCCTCGTCGACTACATCGGCCAGCTCCAAAAAGAAGGCCTGCCCAAGAGGGAGGCCATCCACAAGGCCGGCCAGGTCCGCTGGCGGCCGATCCTGATGACGACCATCACCACCGTCCTGGGGCTCTTGCCGATGGCCCTCGACCATAAAGAAGGATTCGAGATCCGCATCCCGCTGGCCCTGACCCTCATCGGCGGCCTGACCTTCGGGACTTTCCTGACGCTGGTCTTCATCCCGCTCGTCTACGACAAGGTCATCCCCGAAACCGGGAACACGGAGGGCGCGGGGAGCCGTCTAATGGCCCTGCTGAAGAAAGCGAAAAGGTCGTCCCCCGTGGGGAAACCGAGAGCGGAAACGCCATGAATCTCTCCGAATTCTCCATCAAAAAGCCCGTCTCTGTCATTGTCATCATGCTGGTCTTCCTGACCATCGGGGTGATCTCCCTCCTCAAGCTCCCCCTCGAGATGATGCCTGACATCTCCTTCCCCGGCCTCATGGTCCAGGTCCCTTATCCCTCCTCGTCTCCCGAGGAGGTCGAGCGGGTCATCACCCGGCCCATCGAGGATATTCTGTCCACCGTCAACAACCTGGACACCCTGAGTTCCACATCCTCGGCCTCGAGCGCCTCGATCAACCTTCAGTTCAAGACCGGAACGAACATGGACCTGGCCTCGATGCAGATCCGCGACAAGATCGACCAGATCCGCGGCAACCTGCCCCGGGACGTCGAACAGATCCGCATCCGCCGCTTCTCCATGAACGACCGGCCGGTCATCAACTTCAGCATCTCCATGCCCGGCGACCTCGACGACCTCTACTATTGGTCAGAATACTACATCACCCAGCAGCTCGAGCGGATCGAGGGTGTCGCCAACGTCGACATCCGCGGCATCCGGGCCAAAGTCCTCAACGTCTACCTCAAACCCGAGATCTTCTACTCCTCGTCCATCCGCATCAACGACCTCATCGACACGATCCTGAACAACAACGTCAATGTCTCCGCGGGCTACGTAGAAGAGGGCTCGATGCGCTACGCCGCCCGCATCCCCGGCGAACTGAAGATCCTCGACGAGGTCAAGACGCTCCCGGTCAACGAGCAAGGGCTGACCGTCGGCGACGTCGCCCGCGTGACCTACGACTACCCCGTCAAAGAGGATTACAATCGCATGGACGGCCGGGAGACCGTCCGCTTCGAGATCTACCGAGCCTCGAACGCCAACATCGTCGACGTCTGCCGGAAGGTCAAGGAGGCGATGACCCGGATCAAGGCGACTGAACCGAACCTCAGCGACATGTCGGTCGTCTACTACCGGGACCAGTCCGAGGACATCCTCAAGAGCCTGAAGGACCTGAGCTGGTCGGGGATCATCGGGGGAATCCTGGCCGTCATCGTCCTCCTCTTCTTCCTCCGCAAGGTTCGAACGACTTTCATCATCGCCACGGCCATCCCCATCGCCATGGTCTTTACCTTCAGCTTCATGTATCTCTACCGGGCCATCTTCCGGGCCAATATCTCCATCAACATCATCTCGCTCTCCGGCCTGATGATGGCGGTCGGCATGCTCGTCGACAACAGCGTCGTCGTCCTGGAGAACATCTTCCGGCTGAGGCAGGAAAAAGGCCTGAGCCCGCTCCAGGCGTCCCTCCAGGGAGCGAGCGAGGTTTCCGGAGCCGTGACGGCGGCGACGTTTTCGACCCTCGTCGTCTTCGTCTCGCTGGGGTTCATGTCCCAGTCGGGTTTCGGCCGTTACATGGGGGATTTCGCCCTGACCATCTCGCTGGCTCTCATCGCCTCGCTCCTCGTCTCGCTGTCCTTCATCCCCCTTTCCGGCAGCCGCTTCCTCTCCGGAAAGATGAAGGAGAAGGCGCGCTGGCTGGTCAAGCTCACGAGGGTCTACGAGCGCGTCATCCGTTTCACCATAAGCACCTGGAAAACGAAGCTCCTCGTCGCCGGCCTGGCCGTCCTGATCTTCGCCGCCTCCTACCTCCTCCTCAACAGCATCGAGAAAGAGCTCATGTTCTCGAGCGACGAGCGCGAGGTCAGCCTGTCGGTCTACATGCCCCGGACCTTCTCGCTCGAAGAGATGAACACCCTGTTCGCCGAATACGAAAAGATCGTGGTCGGCCACAAGGACGATCTTGCCCTCAAACACCTGACCGTCGAATTCGGGGTCCGGAATATGCGTCAGGGACGCTACCGGGGGTCGATCAACTTGTCCCTCACGGACAAGGGCCCTCAGGTCGCGGAAGTCCGGGATAGGCTCAAGGCGCTCCTGCCCGTCAAGGCCGGCATCCTCTACGAGTACGGCCAGCGCTTCGGCCGCGGCGGCTTCGGCCGCGGCCTGTCCGTAGACCTCATCGGCATGGACTTCACCAAGCTGACCGAGCTCGTTCCGGGGATCATCGACCGCCTCAAGGCCGTCCCCAACGTCGAGGACGTCACCAGCGACCTCGAGGGCGGCGATACCCAACTCCTCGTGCAAGTCGACAGGGCCAAGGCCGAAAACCTGGGTGTCAACAGCCGTCTCATCGCCCAAACCGTGTCCTCGTCGCTGTCGGACAGGGCTATCGGCAAGTTCAAGACCGAGAACCGCGAGATCGACATCATCATGAAGATCCAGTCGGAGGACGGCTTCAGCGAGGAGGACCTCAAGAACATCAGCCTTCGGACGCAGGCCAAGTCCGTCCCCATCTCGGCCATCTCGAACCTGTCCTATCGCCTCGGCTCATCGTCCATCCGCAAGGAGAACAAAAAGTCCAAACTCAGCATCCAGGTCAACACGAAAACCCAGGGGATGATGGCCCTCTCAGCGGATATCACCAAAGTTATGAACTCCGTGGCCTTCCCGGAGGGCTACACCTGGGGCTTGGGCGAGGGCTTCCGCCGCTTCCAGGAGTCCCAGGGGGAAACGACCCTGGCCATCATCCTGGCCCTGTTGTTCATCTACATCATCATGGCCTCGCTCTTCGAATCGTTCGTCCACCCCTTCACCATCCTGCTCATCGTGCCGCCGGCGATCTTCGGCGTCGCCGTCATGTTCACGCTGACCCACATCACCCTGAACACGACCTCCTACCTGGGCATACTGACCCTCTTCGGTATCGTCGTCAACAACGGCATCATCCTCATCCACCACATCCGGACCCTGCGCTTCTCCGGCTTGAGCAAGGACGAGGCCATCGTCCAGGGAGGAAAGGACCGTATCCGGCCCATCCTGATGACGGCCATCACGACCATCCTCGGCGTCCTGCCGCTCGCCCTGCCCTACATGTTCCCGAGCCTTTTCAAGGGCGTCGGGCAGCGGGCCCAGATGTGGGCGCCGATCTCGGTGGCCATCGTCGGCGGGCTGACGACGTCGACCTTCTTCACGCTCATTTTCCTGCCGACGTTCTATTCCATCTCGGATTCCGTGGTACGGCGGGTCAAGACCCGGTTCGGGTTCAACGCCGATAAGTTTTAAGCCCGGGACGGAAACGGAGAGCGAAAGGCTTGAATTCTCAGTCCGTTTTTCCCATAATGAAGCGGACTTGAACACGCCAACGCCCCGTCGCTCCTTTTGCTTACCGCCAAAGGAGCGTCCCTTCGTTGGCTGAGTTCCTCGAATTCCGGGGAGTCTCCAAACGGTTCGGGGCCGTCCAAGCAGTCGACGGCGTTTCCCTCGAGATCAAGAAGGGAGAATTTTTCTCCCTGCTCGGTCCGAGCGGCTGCGGCAAGACGACCATGCTGCGCCTGGCCGCCGGCTTCGAGGAGCCGGATGCGGGCCGCGTCTTCCTCGACAGCCGGGACATCACCGACCTTCCCCCCGACAAGCGCAAAGTCAACACGATCTTCCAGAGCTACGCCCTCTTCCCCCACATGACCGTCCGCGACAACATCGGCTTCGGCTTGGCCATCGCCAAACGCCCCAAGGCGGAGATCCGAGTCGAGGTCGACAAGATGCTCGAACTCATTCAGATGACCCACCAAGCGGACAAGAAGCCCGATCAGCTCTCCGGTGGACAGAAGCAGCGCGTTGCGGTGGCCCGGGCCCTTATCAACAAGCCCGACGTCCTCCTCCTCGACGAGCCCTTGGCCGCGCTCGACCTCAAGCTCCGCCAAAAAATGCTCATCGAGCTCGACCTCATCCACGATCAAGTCGGCATCACTTTTCTCTACGTCACTCATGACCAAGCCGAGGCCATGAGCCTGAGCGACCGCATCGCAGTCATGGACGGCGGCCGCATCGAGCAAGTCGGCGCGCCGGCCGAGATCTACGAGTCCCCGCGGACGAGCTTCGTCGCGGCTTTTATCGGCGACACGAACTTCCTCGAAGGCCGGGTCGAGGCCTGCCCGGATCGCGAGTACTGCCGCCTGGCCATCTCCGGGCTCCCGGAGATCCTCTGCTTCAACGACAAGTCGCTCCAGCCCGGACAGCCCATTTTTCTCAGTATCCGGCCGGAGAAGATCCACATCTCCCTGGAAAGGCCCGAGGAGAAACCCCAGCGGAATTACCTCCCCGCCGTCATCGAGGACGTCATCTACCTCGGCTCAAATACGAGATACTGGGTCCGGGCCGGCGGTTACAGGATCCAGGTCTTCCGCCAGCACGCCCGCTATTTCCTCGACGAGAAACCGCTCCGCTGGAAGGACGAAGCATGGATCTGGTGGCACGCCGACGACGGCTTCATGCTCGACCACTTCCGGAAAGCGGACGAGGGCTTGCTGGCCGTGCCACCGCAGAGCGTCGGCGATTAAGATGGATAGCAAACATCGCCGCTGGACCGAATGGCTGACCTCCCTGCCCACCTTGGTTTGGCTCGGGCTGTTCATCGTCGTCCCGACCGTCCTCGTTTTCGTCATCGCCTTCCGGCCGGCCAATCCCTACGGCGGGATCGGCGGCGGATGGACCCTGGACAACATCCGTTCCCTCTGGACCCCGAGCTATCTGGCCATTGCCTGGCGGACGCTCTGGATCAGCCTCCTGACCACGGTTATCTGCCTCGTCCTGGCCCTGCCCACGGCCTACTCCATCGCCCGGGCCTCGAAGAGGTGGAGGAACCGGCTGCTCATGCTGGTCATCATCCCCTTCTGGACGAGCTTTCTCGTGCGCGTCTTCGCCTGGAAATCCCTCCTCCACCCCGAGGGATTGATCAAGAAAGCCCTTGAAGCGCTGGGGCTCGTCGGGGCGGAGTCGACACTCCTATATAATCCGACGGCCGTCGTCCTGGTCATGGTCTATACGTTCCTGCCGTTCACTATCCTGCCCATCTACGCGGCCGCCGAAAAATTCGATTTCCGGTTGGTCGAGGCGGCCCGCGACCTGGGGGCTCGCCCCTTCCAAGCCTTCCGCCTGGTTTTCCTCCCGGGGATCCGCCGCGGACTCCTGACCGCGTTCCTCGTCGTCTTCATCCCCGCCCTCGGGTCCTACATCATCCCCGACCTCGTCGGCGGCCCGTCCGGTGAGATGCTGGGGAACAAGATCGCCCAGCGGGTCTTCACGGACCGCAACCTGCCCCACGCGAGCGCCCTGTCGGCCGTCCTCGTCCTGGCCGTGCTCGCGCCCCTCATCGCCGTCCTCGCCCTCCAGCGCAAGGCCAAGAAGTCCGATATCATCATGGGCGAAGCGCCGTGAGGAGAAGCCGCTTTCCACTCGTCGCGACGGCCCTCGTCCTGGCCTTTTTCTACCTGCCGATCCTCATTCTCGTCGTCAACTCCTTCAACCTGGCCCGGTTCTCCAGCCGCTGGCAGGGTTTCTCGCTCGTCTGGTACGCCCGGCTCTTCGAGTCCCCCGAGGTCTGGCAGGCGTTGAAGAATACGCTCATCATCGCCGTTTCCGTCACGGCCATGTCGGTCGTCCTGGGGACGGCGGCGGCATTCGCCCTTCATCGCTACGCTTCGAGCCGCCTCCAGCGCGTCCACTACACCCTGATCTACACGCCCCTCGTCGTGCCTGAGATCCTGATGGGCATCAGCCTCCTGATGTTTTTCGTCGCGGCCGGCGTCCCGTTGGGGCTGTTCACGATCTTCCTGGCCCACGTCACTTTTTGCGTCAGCTACGTGGCCATGACCGTGCTCGGCCGGCTTCAGGATTTCGATTTCTCGGTGATCGAGGCGGCCCGGGACCTCGGCGCAAGCCCCTGGCAGAGCGCCCGAAAGGTCCTGATCCCCATGCTCTTGCCGGGGATCGTCGCCGGCGCCCTGCTCGCCTTCACTCTGTCGGTCGACGACTTCGTCATCACCTTCTTCGTCGCCGGGCCGGGCTCGACGACCCTGCCGCTGCGCATCTACAGCATGATCAAGTACGGCGCGCCGCCGATGATCAACGCCCTATCGACGCTCCTCCTCGCCGTGACGCTGACCGCCGTCCTTGTGAGCCAACGGCTCACTAATCGTCGAAATAGCGCCGGGAATCCCGAGACATGAGGAAAAATTTGGGACAGTCCTCTTTTCTCTTGAAAAGGGATCGTGTCCTGTAAATTTTCCGGATATCGTGAAGCCGATTCGCCGGGCGCGTCAGGTTGAAAAGATGACCCGCTTGTTATATAGAGGGTCCCAGGAAAAGTGTATGAGCCACCGAAGCGGGATCTATCTTGCGGCCGCCGTCTGCGCCCTCGCCATTTGCTTGACGACGGCAGGCTGCGGGAAATCCAGGCCCGTCCTCAGCCTCTACACCTGGTCCGACTACATCAAGCCCGAGCTCATCCGGCGGTTCGAGCGCGAGCACGTTTGCCGCGTCGTCCTGGACACCTTCGAGTCAAACGAGGCCATGTACGCCAAGCTCAAAGCCGGGGCGTCGGGCTACGATCTGCTCACGCCATCGAGCTACATGGTCAGCCTCATGCACGGCCAAAACATGCTCCGGAAGCTCGACCGGAGCCTCCTTCCCAACCTCGTCCACGTCGATCCCGATTACCTGTCCATCGCCGCGGACAAGGCGATGGACCATTCCGTCCCCTACATGATCACCAACACCGGCATCGCCTATCTCGAGGGACGGGTGGAGAACGTCGTCCCCTCCTGGCGGATGTTCGGCCGGGCCGATCTCCGCGGCCGGATGACGATGTTCAACGACATGCGTGAAACGATCGGCGCTGCCCTCAAGTGCCTGGGCCACAGCATCAACACGACGAGCCAGGCCGAGCTGGCCGAAGCGGAGACGCTCCTCCTCGAGTGGAAGAAGAACCTGGCCAAGTTCGAGAACGAGCAGTACAAGATCGGCTTGGCCTCGGGCGAGTTCCTCCTCGTCCACGCTTGGAACGGCGATGTTTTCCAGGTCCAAAAAGAAAACCCGGACGTCCGTTTTTTCGTCCCCGAGGAAGGGACGATCATCTCCTGCGACGACCTGGTCATCCCGGCCGACGCCCGCAAAGTCGCCCTGGCCCACGCTTTCATCAATTTCCTCCACGACCCGGCGGTCGCCGCCGAGAACACGGAGTTCATTTGCTACCTCTGCCCGAACAAGGATTCCTACCCCCTGCTCTCGGCCGAGATCCGCGACAACCCGGGCATTTTTCTCGAACCGGAAATCCGGGCCCGGAGCGAGATGATCGCCGACATCGGCCCGGCCAACGCCCTCTACGTCAAGGTCTGGGACCGCCTCAAGTCCGCCCGCTAATTCGGGGACACAATACCAATTTCCGAATTTAAATTCGGAAATTGGTATTGTGTCCCCCTATTTAATCAGGGCGCTGCGGATGACGACCGGTTCGAGCGGCTTGTGCATGGCCATCTTCTTGTCAGGCCCCTCCCATCGCTCTTCGACGGGGACGGCGGCGATCTTTTCGAGGACATCGGAGCCCTCGACCAGCTGGCCGAACACCGTATACCTGCCGTCAAGGTGGGGCCGCGGCGCGACACAGATGTAGATCTCGGAATCGCCGCTCCACTCGTCTCCCGTCCGGCCCAATCCCAGTGTGCCGACGACGTGCGGCCGGGTGTTGAATTCGGGCGGCAGATTGGGCGCATCGCCGCCTCCGGCCTGTATCACGTGGCCGCGGACGACCCTGTAGAAGTCCTTGCCGTCATAAAATCCTTTTCGGACAAGGTCTTTGAATTGGGCGACGGTCTTGGGCGCATCGGCCTCGAAAAACGCGAAGACCATCGTCCCCAAGCTCGTGGTCATGACGCAGACTTCGGCCTTCCCGGGCGTGGCCGCTTGTCCCTGCGGCCGGGGTTGCCGGGCGAAGGCGACGAGCGCACCGATGCCGAGAACAGCCAAGACGGCGAGGGCGTTGTGTTTCATGGTGAGACGACTATAGCGTCGCGCGCGGGCCGATGTCAACGATCCGTTGATGTCGCCGGGGAGCGTTACTCGGCCTTGGCTCTTCGGACGATATCCCGGAGCTTATCCCGGATCTCCGCCGGCAAGGGTTCCGGGCGATGTTCGGAGAGGATCCGGCCGACCGTCTCCGACGCCCGCTCGGCGCACATCTTGCCGCCCTTCTTCCGCCAGGTCTCGAAATTCACCCGCTCGAAGACCGTGGGGTACCAGCGCTCGCGGAAATGCTCGAGAGTGTGGTCGGTGTTCAAGAAATCGCCGTCCGGGCCGAGTTCGGCGATGACGTCCAGGGCCAGGGTTTCGTCGTCCACTTCGTATCCCTTGCTGAAGGCTTTGAGCCAGCCGACGATCTCGTGGCAGATGACGAGCTGGGCAAAAGAGAACGTTAGCCCCGACTCCAAATAACCGAGGTCGTGGATGATGTTGCTTCCGGCGAACGTTTCCACGGCCAGGGTAAGGGCGGCTTCAGCGGCGGCCTGCTCATCGACGACTTTGGATTCCGACGCCCCGGCAATGGCGAACATGGGCAGCCCGTAAAAATGGGCCAGGGCCGTGGTCAGCGTGCGCTCCGGCTCGGCGTAGGAACTGACGAACGACTTCATGTCCAGGGTGCCGCCGGCCGGCATTCCCGGCACGATGACGGGCGCCCCTTCCCTCTTCAACTGGGCGAGCACGAGCCCGGCCAGGACGCCGGCGAAATCCAGGGCGACGGAGCCGGCCGGAGTCACCGGGCTGGTGGCCGCGGCCGTGGAGGACGGGATATACAGCGAAGGCAGGTTTTTCCCGGCCAGGAAGAGGAGTTTCTCCAAGGCCTCTTTATTGTGCCGGAGACCCGAAATCGCGTTGATGTAGCAGGCGACGAGGGGAGTTTTCCGCAGGGCTTCCGCCCCGCCCATGACGGCTTCGGCCATTTCGACGGCGTCCCGGCAGCCCGACGCGTCGTAGGTCACATAGATGATGGGTTTGATCGTGGACGACAGCATCGCTTCCATCTGGAAGCGGTCGGCGACGGTCCCGTCGACATCGGAGGGAAGGACCATGGACATGACATAATCGACATGGGGCAGGGCGTCGCAGATCGAGCTGCCCTCCTCGACGTCCTTGACGACGGCCTTCCGCCGTTCGCCTGTCCGGTGGTCGACGATGTTCAGGCAGTCGGAACCCGGTCCGTAAAACGAGCGATATCCGCCCACGGGCATGACGGCCCGGCCGCCGCGGTCGTAGAGGACCACCTGCCTGGGAACGGTTTCGAGGGCCTGCTCCACGAGCTTCGCGGAGATGCGGACGAGATTTCCGTCGGAGACGCGGGCGCCGGCTTTCCTCATCAGCTCGACGGCTTCGTCGAGATACAGCCGGACACCGACCCGCTCCAGGATCTCGAGGCAAGCCGCATGCATCCTGCGGCCCTGGGCGTCCGTAAGGACGGGAAAATTGGAGCGTCCGCCGCCCGGGGCCCTATTCGGGGAATCGTTCATGGTCGCTCTCCTTGTTCCGTTATGATCCATCGGACGCGGCCCCGCGCCGTTTCGGTCCATTTTTCTTGAGGATGACGAGGCTCGCAAGGAACCCCAATAGGCATAGAACAACAACGAACGCGAAGAAATACCGGTAGCCCCGGGCCCCGGGATAACGGTCCATGAGGACGCCTCCCAGCAGGGGCATGAAGACATCGGGGGTGAAGCCGATGGCCGACATCAGACCGGCCACCGTCCCGGTTATGGCCAGCGGAATGCCGACTTCCTCGAGCAGGGCGAAGTAGATGCCTCGCAGCGCGAAGATAGCGAGTGAAGCGACCGCGGTGTTCACGATGAGAATCCCGACCAAGTTCGGATTTCCCGGCGTCAGGGTGAAAACGACGAAACTGGGGACGAGGACGCCGAAAGACCAGGCTATGGTCTTGGCGACCCCGGCTTTGTCGGCCAGGAAGCCCGCTCCGAGGGCCGCGAACGGTTTGACCCACATCTTGCCGACCCCGATCGCGCCGCCGAATACGACGCTCATGAGAAAGACGTCCGTGGCGTACGGCGTGAAATAGTAGGCCCCCCAATAGGCGGCGTACGCGGCCATGATCACGATGGACATCAGCCAGACTACCGGCATTTTCAAAACGATGATCATCTGTCTCAACTCGATTTTCTGAGCGCCCTCCCCCGGCCTCCTTCCGTTTCGTGGAGCGTCGACGAGCATGAACCAGGCCATCACGGCAAGAAGGATGTCGATAACCGAAAACAGAACGACGACGCGCGCCAACCCGGGCTTGCCGCCGCCCATCCCGGCGAATACGGCCAAGAGGGCCGTCGAGCCGGCGAGTTCCGCGATCCCCCGGCCGCTTTCCAAGATGCCGAACGCCCGGCCCTGCTCGGCGGCCGGAGCCCAGTTCCGGGTGGCCTTGATCATAGCCCCCCAGAATGTCAGGGAGCAGGTGACGCCCCAGAAACCGTGGATGGCGATGGACAAAGGATACGAGGGGAAGGTGGCGAAAGCGAAGCCGGCCAGCCCCGTGGCCAGCATGGAGAACGAGATCAGTTTCCGGGACGAAACGCGGTCGGCCAGCCAGCCTCCCGGGAAATAGGTGAGCAGGGAAACCGCGCCGAAGACGCTCATCAGGACGCCGAGCTGGGTGTTGGTCAAACCGAGGGCCTTCTGCAGGGGGATATAGTAGACCTCCCGTAAAAAGGGCAGTAGAAAGATGATCCCGCCCGAAAGGCACAGGCAGGCCATCACCAGCCAACGGCGGAACGTGCTCATGAGGTCGATCTCAAATAAGCTCCCGGCGGACCTTGTCCTTCCATTGGCGAGTGCGCACGACCCGGTCGTTTTCGAGCAGGGTGCAGGTGATGTCCAGGATGAATTCGTCCGCCGTGCTGCGGAGTTCCCCGTCGGAACGGACCTCGACCCGCCGGTCGCCGGCTTTTTCCGGGTTGGAGCAGACCGTTCTCAAGGAGGCCGCGGCTGGATCATCGTCCTTGACCCGGCACGTGATCTCCCCTCCCCAGGGAAGGTTGACGACCGTCGTCTGTTCACCGTTCTCGGCGTCGCGGATGACTCGAAGCCAGCTCTTTTCTTCGCCGGCCAGTCCCGGCGGCTGTGTGGCCTCTCCCCCGGCCGGCTCTTCCGGCAGCGCCGGAAGTTCGGCGGCGCGGTAGGATAGCTTGGGCAAGACGGGCAAAGCGATATGGGACGGGCGGTCGCCTCCCGTGTAGAGCGTTGTCGTCATGGGATACGGCGACGGCCAGAGGACCGGAAAATCGGCGTTCGTCAAGACGGCTCGAATGCGGTGGCCGGGGTCGAACCTGTATCCGACGCACATCAGCTCCACGGCGATCTCGTAGACTTCTCCCGGGACCAGGGCTTCGGGGTTCGTGTGGGAGCGCCGGTGGGTGCCGTTGAGAAAGCCCCGGCTGATAAGATAGGAGGTCCCGTCCGGGGCCACGTCGCACAGCCGGACGATCCAATTGGCAACCCGGGCCGTGGTCGACACGAAAAGCCGCGCCTTGGCGAAACCCAGGATTTCGACCGCTTCCTTGAGCGGTGGCGTATCGAACGAGAGCCCCCAGACATCCTCCGCCCGATGGTCCAGGCCGTAGTAGCCCTCGCCGGTGGTCGGCCCGAATGACTGGGCGTTTCCGCCCGTCCCCGGATAATAGCGGAGCTTGAGCGCGGATGCCGGACCGGATTCACCGCCGAGCCGGCCGCCCTGCCCGGGAGATGGCTCCATGGACAGCGCGCGCCCCGCCGGGATCTCGGGCTCCGGCCGCAGAAAGAGGCGCTCCCCGGATTCGAACACCGTTTCCGGCCAGGCGTCGAGATGGCGCCATTCCCCGGGGATGTCCCCGGTGTAACGGAACGTCTGCCGTCGCCAGCCCGGCATGTAGAACGAGACGCGGGGTTCTTCGAGCATGCCCGTGTCTTTCCCTTTGAGCCAATGGTCGAACCAGCGCACCATCAAGGCGTTCTCGATGTCGATCTTCGGTCCGGGCTCCGTCAGGCTGTGATGCCAGGGCCCGAGGATGCCCTTGGTCACGGCGTTTTTCGAGTGCTTCATGATCCGGGGGACGAAGTTCTGGTAGACGTCGAGGTACCCGCCGATGAGGAACGTGGGGACCGTCAGCCGGTCATAGCCGGGGGCGAGCGAGCCGCGGCGGTAATAGGGACCGTCGATCTGGTGATGAAGGAATTCCTGGAGCCACGGCGGCGTCTCCCAGCGGTCGAGAGAGGCCTTGCTGTCGAGGTCGTAGCCGGGCGCGCCCGGCATGCCGTTGCTGGTCACCATGGCTAGGGCCCAGGAGTTGTCCACCATGAGCATCGCGCCGCCCGGATGATGGATGTCGTCGGTATAGCGGTCATCCGTGCCGCACATGGCGAAGACGGCCTTCAGCGCCGGCGGTTTGACGGCGGCCGCTGTCCAGACGCTGTTGAACGCGCCGTAGGAACCGCCATACATGCCGACGTTGCCGTTCGACCAGGGCTGTCTCGATAGCCAGTCGATGATGTGGGCGATGTCCTCGTACTCTTCGACGGAATATTCGATCGTCGGGATCCCTTCCGATCCGCCCGTGCCCCGGACATCGACGAAGATCGAGGCGTAGCCGTGCCGCGCGGGATAGGAATCCGCGAGCGGGCCATAGCGGTAGGGCATCGTTTCGAGGATGCCGGGGACCTTCACGCCCGACGAAAGCTTATCGGGCAGGTAGAGAAAGGCGTTCAGCCGCACGCCGTCGGGCATGCGCAGGTAGAGGTTTTCGAGATGAACGCCGGGGTCCGTGGCCGGGAGCACCATCCATGGCCCGGGGGAAACGCGGACCCTTCCGGCGTCTGTCGCCCAAAGCTGCGACGCCGCTTGGAGTGCCGGCCGGCCGGCCCTGAAAAGCGCCCGGTCAAAGACCACGGCTCCGGCGAAAATGCCGGCTGATCCCAGAAATCGGCGGCGAGAAAGCATGTGCGGTCCTCCTTTCGCGGCCTCCGTAACATCTATTTGAGCGTCGCTAGGTAGTTCCCGACGCCGACGACGATCGTCGACAGGATGAGGACGGCGATGCCGGCAACGACCAGGCGACGCGTCGGCCGGCCCGTCCCCTTCCATTCGCGGAAGTAAATCCCCCAGAGGCTGCTGAAAATGATGATGAAGGCCATATGGATCGTCCAGCTGGAGAAATCGTATTTCCCCATTTTCGTCGTGCCCATACCGTAAAAGAAGAACTGGAAATACCAGGTCGTCCCGGCCAGGGCCGAGAAGATGTAATTGGAAAGGAGCGACGGCTTCGGCGGAGCCGAGGTGTTCGGGCCCCCGGCCGGTTCGGCCATTTTAACCCGGAGATAGTCGCGGCCCGACTTGTTCCTGACGCTCAGGGCCGCGCACCAGATGAAATTCGTGGTGAATCCGCCGAATAGGGCGACGATCAACACCGGGAAATTCTGGAAAAGCGGCTGGGTCCCGCTCCGGACGGCGGCTTCGGCGATGGGCTTGCCGGCAGCGAAGGCGAAGGCCATGCAAGAACTCATGATCCCGGCGAAAACGGCGACCCAGGCGCCCTTAACGAAGCTGAACTCGGCGATGGAGACTTTTTTCTCGGCATCGGAGAGCTCCCGTTCTTTCTTCATTCCAGCCCGGCCGCACATGGCGATGCCCGTAAGACACACGATAATGCCGAGAATGACGATGCGGCCGGAGGTCGTCGCGACAAGCCCGGCGATGCGTCCCTCGAAAACGGGCGGGACGAGAGTGCCAAAAACGGCGCAGAACCCGAGCGAGAGGGCCATGCCGAGCGACAGCCCGAGATAACGCATGCTCAGGCCGAATGTCAGGCCGCCGATCCCCCACATCACACCGAAAAGGTACGTCCAAAGGAGTGTCCGGGCGGATGCCCACCTGAGGACTCCGATGAGGTCCGGGCAAGTCAGAAGCCCAACGACCCAGGGCGCGATGATCCAGCTGAAGAATCCGCCCGTCAGCCAGTAGGTCTCCCAAGCCCAGCCGCGGACTTTTTTATACGGAATGTAAAAGCTCCCGGCGGCGAACCCTCCCAGGGCATGAAGAAAAACTCCGAGAAAGGGATTGGGATTCATCGCTCCTCCATGAGTCCCGGAATATAGCTCCGGCCCCGGGCGAAGTCAACAAGAGGAGGCAAGAAGGGGTCAAACAAGTTTGACCCCTTCTTCTTTTTTTACTAGGATACGCGTCGGATGAGAGACAAGATGCCGGGACTTCGACGGCTGGCCAAAGTCATCCTCCCGATCGCGGCACTCGTCTTCGCCGTCTCCTTCTTCATGCGAAACCGGCTCCCGGACAAGAGCCTCATCCTGGAACCCCTCCTCCAGGATCCCATTCAGACCAAAGACGACGTTCCCGAACCGTTCGAGGTCACGCGCAAGGACGTCACCTACACGGTGACTCCGCTCTTCCGTTATGAGCTCTGGGGGATGATCGTTTCCTATCACGACTCCGCTTCTTTCATCGACCTCTCCCACAAACTGTGGAACGATTATATCAACGTCAAGGACGTCTGTGTCATCTGGGGGAAGAACGTCGAGACCGGCGTCTACGAGCGGATGTCCTTCCACAACCGCGATTTCACCTGCTTCTACCGCTACCCCGACCGGGAAACGGGCGAACTTTTCACCGAGGATTGCTTATCCAACAACCACCTGCTCCCGGCCGACCTGTTCGTCGACGCGGCCGTCCGGAAGGCTCGTAAGGGCGACCAGGTCCGATTCAAGGGCTGGCTCGTGTCTTACGGCCAGACGGGCGCGCCCTACGCCCGCGGCTCGAGCACGGTCCGGAACGACCGGGGAAACGGCGCCTGTGAGGTCGTCTACGTCACGGAATTCGAGATCCTCCGGGAGGCCAACGCCGCCTGGCGCGCGATTTACAAGCTCTCGTTCGCCCTCATGGTCCTTTCCCTTGCGGCTCTGCTCTTCATCTGACGGGGGCGTCTCGTAAGACAACGGGGCATGCAGCGACGTCTAACACTCTGGGATGACAGAAAACGGTTCAGTTCGACAATTTGACAAATGGAATACTTTCATTCATACTAGTGGTATGAAGATTGCTATCTCCATTCCCGACAGTGTGTTCCTTGACGTCAAGAAGCTCGCGGAAGAGCAGAATCGCTCGCGAAGCGAAATAGTTGTCGAGGCGGTCAGGGAATATCTGACGAAGCTCGAATCCCGTCGCATTTTCGACTCCCTGAACGAGGTTTATACCGCGCCGGAAACGGGAGAGGAGAAGGACTCCCGGACAGCGGCGCTCGACCTCTACAAGCGCACCGTTCTCGAGAAGGAAGATTGGTGATCGCCCAGGGCGATCTTTTTTGGCTCGACACGGGAGCACCTCGAGGCTCCGGCCCCGGTTTTCGGCGGCCCCACGTCGTCGTACAGAACGACGTTTTCAACGCCAGCCGCATCCAAACGACCGTACTATGCGCCGTTACATCGAACCTGTCCCGGGCCAAAGCCCCCGGCAACCTCCTGCTTCGGAAAGGCGAAGCGAACTTGCCCCGCCCGAGCGTGGTCAACGTGTCTCAGATCGTCACCGTTGACAAATCCATCCTCAAGGAAAAGATTGGGACTTTATCGCAGCAGAGAGTCATGGAGATTGTCGCGGGCCTCCGCCTTGTTCTCGAGCCGCGCGAGCTGCAACAGGAGCCTCATCAGACATAGAACGCGTTGATTGTGCTTTCGCGAGAAGCCTTAATCTTTTCACATAATCTTCACCAAAGAATCCAAAAAGCGTCAAGGCGGAGGGCATAATCGATGCTATGCTTCCAACCGAAGGAGGCCGATGACGGTAAGTCCTTCTTGTCTTGGTTGCACTCATAGTCTAAGATAAGGGCAAATCATCAGGCTGGGGCAAGAGACCCCATGGCCCTGGGGTGAAAGGCCCGATGCATCAACGCCGGAGAATCGTCCTGCTTTTCGGGCTCGGGATCGTCCTGCCCAGCCTTCTCTTGGGCTATCTGGCCTTCCGCGGAATTCAAAATGACCGGGCACTTCTCGAAAAGGAACGGCTCGAGGATATTCGGCGGACCGCCAATCAGGTCATCGGCACGGTCGATGACGAGATAACGGCCGTCGAAACGGCTCTCGAGAAAATCGTAGCGGGCCATTCCGGGACGCCGTCGCCGGAATCGGCGGCCGCCCTGAAAAAACTGGCGGCTGCAAACCCGCTTGTCGAGCAGTTCTTTTATCTACAGGATCTCAAAAATATCCATTTCCCCATCGCCAGGTTGTCGTATATTCCGGACGGCCATCGAGAAGCCGTCCCCTCCCCTCCAGGCAATCCAAGCGATTCCGTGGAATTCCAAGCCGCCCAGCGGCTGGAGTTCCAGGGGAAGGACTATCCCAGGGCTCTGGCTGCCTACAGGCAGGTTTTGGGACACTCTAACGATCCACGCCTCGCAGGGATGATCCTCAACGCTGTAGCCAGAGTCCAAAAGAAATCCGGACTTCTCCAGGAAGCCGTCTCGACCTATGAACACATCGTTCGAGACTACGGCGGGGTTGCCATTCCGGGAGGGATGCCGCTGGGGCCGTCAGCCAGCCTGGAAATCTGCGTATTATCCCGGGAGCTCGGAGACTTCGCAAAATCCCTCCAGGCATCCTTAGGGCTCTATCGTTCACTTCTCCGGCGAGAATGGATCCTTGAGAGGGCCGAGTTCGAATTTTTCGTCAACCGCGCTAAGAACCATATCGAGGCATTCTTTTCAGATCCGCCGCCCGGCCTCGATCTCGCAAAATTGCGAGGGAAATTCCAGACACTCGGGGCGGAAGAGGCGGAACAAAGAAAGGAAACGGAGAGGATGATCGCCTTCGAGCAGGGCGCGGCCCCGGTCCTGGAGGCGAAGACCGCCGGCGGCACGGAAGCGGCGAATCCTCCCTTCGCCAGGCTGGCTTTGGATATCGGCAATCTCCCCTATCTCGTCTCGATACAAAGGTCAGCGGAGCGAGCGGGCAACGCCTCGGATACGGCTTGGGGGATACTCATTGATGCCGATCGGCTCAAGGAGGATGTCCTCCGGCCAGCCCTGCACGATCATTTCCCTTCGGGAGAGACGACATGGGCCGTCAAAGCAAGGGACGGCTCGGTTATATTGGCATCGGAGAATCCGTCGACGGGCCCTGTGACAATCCGGACGAATTTCGCCTCGAATTTCCCGGACTGGACCCTTGAATTCCATCAGGCGCCTCCACATCTAATCAAAACGTTTCTGCTGTCGAGACGGGGCCTCTATTTCTTTGTGTTTCTGCTCATCGCGGGCATCCTCATCTTCGGCCTGGTCCTGACCATCCGCTCCGTCTCCCACGAGCTGGAGCTGGCCCGGATGAAATCGGATTTCGTCTCGACGGTCTCCCATGAGTTCAAGAGCCCCCTGACCTCGATCCGGCAGCTGGCCGAGATGCTCCAATCGGGCCGGGTGCCCTCCGAGGAGCGCCGGCAGAAATATTACGATGTCCTGCTCGAACAGAGCGAGCGGCTGGCGCTGCTCACGGACAACATCCTCAGCCTGGCCAAGATCGAGGCGGGCCGCGCGGAATTCGCGTTCGAGACGACGGATATCAGCGTCCTCTTGACCGAGGTCGTCACATCCATTCGCGAACGGGTGCGTCACGAAGGCTTCGATATCGGCCTGGACGTCGAAGGAGCGCTTCCTCTTCTCGCGGTGGACCGGACGGCCCTATCGCAGGCTGTGACCAACCTCGTCGACAACGCCATCAAGTATTCCGGGGATTCGCGAAAAATATCGGTCAGCGCTCGTCTTGAGGAACAAGCCGTCGTCATCGCCGTACGGGACTTCGGCGTCGGCATCATAAAAGAGGACATCGACAGGGTCTTCGAGCGCTTTTACCGCGGCGGCGACGAATTGACCCGGACTGTCAAAGGCAGCGGCCTGGGGCTGACGCTGGTCAAGGAAATCGTCGCAGCCCACCGGGGTAAGGTCCATGTCGAAAGCGAACCCGGGAAGGGCAGCCTATTCTCGATCCGGCTGCCGCTTCCGCAAAGAAAAGGGGGCTGAGATGACCAAGATCCTGATCGTCGAAGACGAAGAAAGCATCCTTATGCCGCTCGAGGATAACCTCCGGCTCGAAGGGTACGAGGTCTCGTGCGCGAGAGACGGCCTCGAAGGCCTGTCCATGGCCGCTGAGCATCCCTTCGACCTCATCGTCCTCGACATCATGCTGCCGAAGTTGGACGGTTTCGAGGTCTGCAAGCGGCTGCGTCAGGACCGGGTGATGACGCCGATCCTGATGTTGACCGCCAAGAGCCAGGAGGTCGACAAGGTCCTCGGCCTCGAGCTTGGGGCCGACGACTATGTCACCAAGCCGTTCAGCTCCCGGGAGCTTCTGGCCCGTATCAAGGCCATTCTCCGAAGGATGAGCGAGCATGACCAGGGCATCGATTTTTACCGCTTCGACGCGATCGAGATCGATTTCTCAAAGTACGAGGCTCGTAAAAAGGGCCGGCCGGTCCCCCTGACCGCTCTCGAGTTCAGCCTGCTCCATTTCCTCGTCCAAAACAAGGGGCGCGTGGTCCATCGGAATGAAGTCCTGGACAGCGTCTGGGGCAAGGACGTCTATGTCGATGCCCGGACCGTCGACAAGCACATCTCGCTTCTAAGAAAAAAATTTGAGGACGATCCGCAGGCCCCAAAATACATCTTGGGCGTGAGGGGTGTCGGATACAAGTTCACGGGGTAACCGATATTCATGGAATCTTCATGGAAGGGTCGCGATAGCATCAAGCGCGCGACTGGGCGCAGGCCTATCATTCCTCATGGAGATAAACCATGAGGAGGCTCGAATCATGAAACCAAAATTGATCTTGTCTGCCCTAATGGCCGCGATCTTGGCCTTGGCCCTTTCGGGCGCCGGCCAACAGACCGCCCAACAGCTCTACAAGTCCGGCCTTTATGAAGAAGAAGTAGGCGGAGACCTGCAGAAGGCCATAGGGATCTACCAGGACCTCGTCAAGCGGTTTCCGGAGAACCGCCAAATCGCCGCAATGGCCCAGCTCCATATCGGACTTTGTTACGAGAAACTGGGCACAAAAGAAGCGGAAAAGGCCTTTCAGCAAGTAATCGACAATTACCCGGAGCAGTCGGGGCCAGTCAGGGAAGCCCAATCAAAACTCTCCCTCCTCATTAAGTCCCGCGCTCTCATGAAGACGGGCACCGCCGAATTCAGCCTCCGCCAGATTTGGTCGGGTCCCGGAACGGACACCATGGGGAGCGTCTCTCCGGACGGCCGATATCTCTCTTTTGTGGATTGGGAGACGGGCGACTTGGCGATCAGGGACATCGCCGAAGGGACAAACCGCCGTCTGACGAACAAGGGCTCATGGATGCAGTCCCCGGAATTTGCCCTGTTTTCGAAATGGTCCCCCGACAGCCGGCGGATCGTCTATCAATGGTACAACAAGGATGAGATCTTTGAGTTGCGCATCATCGATATCAAAGAGGCGACTCCGCGTGTCCTCTATCGAACTCTCGAAAAAATGGAGTATGTCCACCCGTTTGACTGGTCTCCCGACGGAAAATCCGTTTTGGCAGGTTTCTTTAGGGTGGAGAACTCGGCCGTCGAAGAGATAACCCAACTAGGCTTGATATCCGTTGTCGATGGTTCAGAAAAGGTCCTGAAAACCTTTTTAGGACAACATTCGATAAACCGCAAAGCCTGGGGGTTCGTGTTCTCTCCGAACGGAAGATATGTCGCCTATGACGCCTGGGTGGGAGACGGGCTGGATGATAAACGGGATATTTTCTTGCTGTCGGCCGATGGAAGAATAGAGACTCCCTTGATCAACCATCCCGCCGTCGATACGGTCATCGACTGGACGCCGGGCGGCGAGGGCCTTCTGTTCCTTAGCAACCGGACAGGGACACAGGACGTGTGGTTCATGCGTATCAGCGAAGGCAACCTTCTCGGAAGCCCCCAATTGGTCAAGTCCGCCGTGGGTTCTGTCTGGCCGATGGGAATCACCTCGACGGGAGCATTATTTTACGGGCTTCAAGGCGGCGGCACTGATGTGTACGAGGTCGGAATAGAGCCCCGTACGGGAAAGATCTCTAGCCCCGCAAAAAAGGCAGTTTTGCTTTATGAGGGGCACAACGCGTTCCCTGAGTACTCTCCTGACGGGAAGTTCCTTGTGTATATCTACACTCCGAGCATCCCGGCAATTCAGCCTAAGCAGATCCTGCGTATTCTATCTCTGGAAACAGGCCGAGTTCGTGAGTTAAAGCCTGATCTAGATGGGTTTGGATATCCCCGCTGGGCGCCCGATGGCCGCGCCGTTTCTGTTGAAGGAACCGGCAAGGATGGCCGTAAGGGTATCTACAGGGTCGATGTCCAAACAGGCGACATTGCCCCGATCGTGCTGATCGATAAAGGAACGGAGATATACTCACACCTGTGGTCCACGGACGGGAAAGTCATGTTCTATTCGACCGGCGATCGGGCCGGAAAAACAGGCTCTATTTTCGTCCATATTTTTGAATCCGGCCAGGAAGAGCGGATTTCCGGTTCCCCTTCTGATGCGCAGTTCTTCGATATCTCCCCGGACGGGAAATGGCTGGCCCTCACCAACAGAGGAAACAAAATCGTGATAAGAATCATGCCGACGTCGGGCGGAGATCTTCGAGAAATATACAGCTTCGAACAAGAAGGCGGTCCCGTTATAACGCCGACCTGGAGCGCCGATGGACGCTTTATCTATTTCTCCAAGCTGCAGAAATCCACCGAAGATATGTGTGATCTCTATCGTCTCTCCGCGGACGGAGGAGAAGCCCAAAAGATCGACCTGTCGATGGCTCGATTCCGCTATATGAGCGTCCATCCAGACGGACAGCATTTCGCCTTTTCATCCATGGGCGCGAATCCCGAACAATCCCAAGTCTGGGTCATGGAGAACTTCCTGCCCGTGGATAAGACTAAGAAATAGGCGATTTTTACAATTCTTTGACAATTCGACAAAGCGATTTGTTACAATGAAAATGAAATCACCCGTATCGAGCCTCGATCGCGGGGTCAGCAATGAAGCTTTTTGCCGAGGGGATACTTGCCAGGAAGAAAATCGTCCTCATTTTTTTCCTGGCCATCCTCCTTCCCGCGCTCGTCGTCGGGTACATGAGCCTCGGCGCCTTCGCCAAGCGGCGGGAAGCCGTCAAAAGGATCCTCGAGTCGAACCTCTGGATCTCCGGTGAATCCGCCCTGCGGTCTGTCGAGGCGGCGCTTATCGAGCGTGAAAAGGAAGCGCTGCAGATCGAAAATTTTATCGGTCTGAGCCGGCGGAAAAGCTCTGGTCTCCCGGGTACCCAACCGGATGAAGGCAGCGCGGGCTACTCGGCGAATATACCCGGCACGCCTTTCCTACTCGACAGTGAATATCAGACCGTCTTCCCCAGGACAGGGAGCGAGAGGCCGTCCATTTCATCCAGCGAGGAAATCGCCCCGGAAAGCGAATTTTCCAAGGCCTTCCGAAGGGGGGAAATCTACGAGTTTTCCCGGAAGGACTTCGCCCGAGCCGCCCAGGTCTATCGGGAATCAGTCGTCCACGCTCCATTAGACCGGGAGAAGGCGATGGCCCTGGAGGCGATGGGTCGCTGCCTGATATCCGCCGGCAGCCTGAATGAGGCCTTTAAAGTCTACGGCGAACTGGGCGATAAGTACGGCCGGCTCCAGGACCGGGCGGGGCATTTTTTCGGCCTGACGGCCGCCTTTCAAATCCATGAGATCGAAAAACGCCGGCAACAAGTAGAAGCCGGCTTGCGGGTCTTGCTCGACCTCTATCAAGGCCTCAAAGACGGGAACTGGCCGGTCAGCTTTCCCGAGTATGATTTCTTCGCGTCAGAAATCCAATCCCTGATCGAGACCGGTCTCCAAGCGGGCGGAGTCACCGAGATCGATAAGGCCTATCAAGCCATCAAGGACCGCCCTTCTCCCTATCTCGAGGCTTTGCTATTCACGGAATTCCTTAACAAAGACGTCGTGCCGGAAATCAAGGAGAGAATGGGCGTTTCATCGTTCCGCGGCGGCCCTCAGCTTCAACCCGACCGCCTGCTGGTAAATCGAAGCGAGGGTTACGGCCTCGTCTCGTACTCTCCGTTCCCGAATTTCGACAAGGGCCGGACGTATTACGGCGGCTTTTGCTGGGACCTCGAGTCCCTGAAAAAAGGACTCCTTCCGGAAATCCTCGGGGAGATATCGAAAAAGACCGGCCTTGAGCTCGAAAACATCGAGGAGAACCGCCCGGGGTCGCCGGCCGCCGGAGAGCTGGGGTCGAAGGATTCCTTCCTCCTTTCTTACCGTCAATTTCCTCTTCCCTGGAAGCTCCTCGTGACCCAGCCCGCGCTCGACGAGCTCGAGCGGACGGCTCGCCGCGAGAATTTCCTCTATGGGGCGCTCTTGGCGTTCATCGTCATCCTCATGCTGCTCGGAGCGTTTCTCTTGGGCCGGGACATCTCCCGCGAGGCGGAAACGACACGCCTCAAGACAGAATTCGTCCACAACATCTCCCACGAGCTGAAAACACCCCTGACCCTCATCCGCCTCTACGGGGAGACCCTCCAGCGTAAGGAGAACCTCACGGAGAACGAGCGCCGCGAGAGCTACGAGATCATCACCAAGGAAAGCGAGCGCCTTTCGCACCTCATCAACAATGTGCTCGATTTCTCCAGGATCGACATGGGGCGGAAGGAATTCACCTTCACCAAGGGCTCGCTTTCGCAGGTCGTCAAGGAAACGCTCGATTCCTACCGGTATCACCTCGAGAAAAAGGGCTTTCAAGTCCTCGAGGACATTGCGCCGGACCTGCCGGAGATGAACTTCGACGGCGAGGCCGTGGCCAGCGCCCTCATCAACCTCCTGAGCAATGCCATGAAGTTTTCTCCCGATCGGAAAGAAGTTACCGTGAGGCTGTTCAGGAAGAACGACCTGGCCATCATTCAGGTCGAGGATAAAGGGATCGGTATCTCCCCCCAGGATCTCGCGGGGATCTTCAAGAGATTTTACCGGGCGAAAAACAGCGTTGTCTCCGAAACGCCAGGGAGCGGCCTGGGCTTGACCCTGGTCAAACACACCGCCGAGGCCCACGGTGGGACGGTCGAAGTCGAGAGCGAACCGGGAAAGGGCAGCGTTTTCTCCGTCATTTTGCCGATCTCAGGTCCAGAAGCGGGCGAATTGAAATGAACGAAAAAACGAAAGAAAAAATATTGATCATCGAGGACGAGGCCGACCTGGTCAAGGGCTTGAAGCTCAACCTGGCCGACGAGGGATACGAGGTGGATTGGGCGGCCGACGGGCGGGAAGGCCTGCGCCGGGCCCTGGAAGAGGCGCCCGACATCGTCATCCTCGACCTCATGCTGCCCGGGATGAACGGGCTGGAGGTCTGCCGGGAGCTCCGCCAGAAAAAAGCGAATGTCCCCGTCATCATGCTCACGGCCAAGGGCGAAGAAGTGGACAAGGTCGTAGGGCTCGAGATCGGGGCCGACGACTACATGACCAAGCCGTTCAGCGTCCGGGAGCTCCTGGCCAGGATCAAGGCCCATTTGCGGCGCGAAAAGCGGGAACCACGGAGCATCCTCAAGATCTGTGTGTTCGGCGATGTTGAGGTCGATTTCGTCCATTTCAAAGTGAGGCACGCCGGGAAGGAATCCGACCTGACGTCTCTCGAAGTCGATATCCTGAAATATCTCATCGCCCACAAAGGCGAAGTAGTTTCCCGGGAGGCGCTTCTTGACAAGATCTGGGGATACGAAAAATTCCCTACGACCCGGACGATCGATAACCACATCCTGAAACTGAGAAAGAAGATCGAGGAGGATCCCTCCCGGCCTCGGCATATCTTCTCCATCTACGGCGAAGGATACCGGTTCATGGACTGATGACAATCTTTGACATTCTTTTACTTTCATTTGACACCAGGGAACGCGGACAGAGCTACATTCCGGATGAACGAAAGATCCACCCGACGGAGGTAGCATCATGAGACTCAAAAGACTTTCGAGGAAGTCAACAAGATCCTTGGCCTTATTAGCCTTGGTCATGGGGATGTCGGCCGCCGTCTGCGCGGCCTCCGCCCTACAGAACTCCTCCCAACACAAGGTCCTCTTCGAGAAGGCCAAGTTCACCATGGAGACGACGGGCGACCTCAAGGGTGCCATCGACCTCTTCGAGGAGATCATCAGGAAATACCCAAACGAGCGGGAATACGCCGCAAGATCCTTGTATCTCATGGGGACTTGCTATGAGCGGTTGGGAGAAAGACAAGCCCAACAGGCTCAAGCAACGTTCCAGAGGATCGTCAAGGATTATCCAGACCAAACGGATTCGGTCAATATGGCCAAAAACAAGCTTGTTGCCTTTCAGAAAACCCGGGGAGCGACTGAGCCGGGCGAAGGTGAATTCCGGATCAGGAAGATTGGCCCGCTCGAGGTCTTGGGCGGTCCCTCTCCGGACGGAAGTTTGATTTCGTGTGTCGATTGGAACACCGGAGATCTGGCCCTTTATGAGGCGGCCTCGGGAACGAAGCGCCGGGTCACGGCAAAGGGCTCGTGGGCGGTTTCAGGCGATTGGGCTGAGGAATCGAGTTTTTCGCCCGACGGAAAATCCATCGCCTATAATTGGTACAACTTGAAGGATGACCGTTATGATCTGCGCACCATCAACATAGACGGAACCGGACAGAAAGTACTCTATGGCGGCAAAGATGTTAATTACATCTGGCCTTGTGGCTGGATTCCTAATGGAAAACACATTTTGGCGATCGTGACGAACAATGAAAAGCTCAGCCGGATAGCCTTGATCTCGGCCTCCGACGGGACGGCCCGGACCATCAAGGAATTCAAATCCGGAGCGCCGGGCAAGCTCAGCCTATCACCCGACGGTCAATGGATCGCCTTCGCTTATCCTAATGAGGTTCCCTGGAGAACGTCCTCCGAGAAGAGCGATATTTATCTCTTGTCTGTTGACGGCAGCCGCGAAGTGCCTGTGGTGGCTCATCCCGCGGACGACAGCTTGCTGGGATGGACTCCCGACGGCAAATCGATTCTCTTCTCGAGCGACCGATCCGGCTCATGGGACGCCTGGATCCAACCTGTCGAGAATGGAGATGCCGGCGGGGATCCCCGGCTCATTCGGAGGGATTTCGGCGACCCCAAGATCATGCCGATGGGATTCACGAGAGATGGCTCTTTTTATTATGGGATTAGTATTTCTCTGGATGACATTTATATCCTTTCATTAGATCCCGCAACAGGAGGCCCCGCGGCTCGAGCGGAAAAAGCCGCTCTCCTTTTCGAAGGGTCCAATTCATGTCCCTGCTGGTCCCCGGACGGGAATTACATGGCTTACACCTCGGTTCGAAGCCAAGGCCGATCAGAGCCAGGAGTCTTATGCATCAAATCCATGGTCTCCGGAGAGGAACGGGAGGTCCATCCCTCAATAAAGGATTTTGACACCGTCGCTTGGTTTCCCGATGGAAAATTCATACTTGTGCGTGGGGTGGCTAAGGGACATCGATTGGGATTGTTCCGTGTGGATATTGCAACGGGGCAAGCTGAGGCTCTATTGATTTTGGACGATATGGGAGGTTTCCATGGCCCGGTTCTCTCCCGCGACGGTCGGACGATCTTTTATGACCTCGATGATTGGAAGAATGACACATTCCGGATCATGAGCTACGACCTCGAGACGAAACAGAAAAAAGAACTCGTCCGGAGTTCGAAGCAAATGATCCATTATGGTCAATCGCCTGACGGTAAGTGGCTGGCCTTTAAAGATGGAGAGGAAGGATTTGCCTGCCTGAGGACCATTCCGTTGGGGGGCGGAGAGAAAAGAACCCTTATGAAACTCGATAAGGGAGAGGGCATAAACGGCCTTGTCTGGTCCCCCGATGGCCGGTACATCTATTATTCCAAGTGGGAAGAGGGAAGCAGCAAGAGCGACGCCTGCAGCCTCTGGCGGATTCCCGCGGAAGGCGGGAGGCCTGAGAAATTCGATTTGACCATGGACGCCTTTGGGAAACTGAGTTTTCATCCCGATGGCAGAAAACTCGCGCTCACCTCCTGGCGTATCGAGGCTGATGTCTGGGTCATGGAGAACTTTTTGCCGAAAGCTGCCGGCAATAAGTAAGGGCTGATTTCCCCTGCCGGCCGATAATTTTGTCGACTATTTCTTACTGCTTCTCTCCGGAAGGAAATTCTCCATCACCCAGAGTTCCGGTTCTTTCCATGAAGGGCCGTTCGAGCTGAAGGCGAGTTGGGTCCCGTCGGGATGGATAGTCAGGTTGTAGAAATGCGTCATTTCGATGTCGAGCTTTTCTGGCTCTCCTCCCTGAACCGGAATGCGCCAGAGCTGGCTCTTTCCCTGCTCTTCGGGGTTGTGCTTGGGAAACAGCACGTACTTCCCATCCGGCGTCCATGTCGTCCAGGCCGGGCCGTTATAGGTATCTTCAAAAGTCGTCAGGTCGTGCACTTCCTTGCCGTCGGCCGAGATGATCCGCAGCGTCCTTCTTTTTTCCTCCATTCCCCTGTAGTTCATTAGGGCCAGCCACTCCCCGTCAGGGGACCGCGAAATGTTGAACCTCTCAGCCCAGGTCGGAGCGCGGTACAGCTCCTTTTCGCTCCCGCTTTCAAGGTCCCGGACCAAGAGTTGACTGAGGTTTTTCGATTTTGTGTTCAGCACGTAGAACACCGCACGCCCATTCTTTGTCCAATCAAACTCCATGATTGTCTGATCAAGACGCGCCGCCTCACATTTTTTAATCACGTGGACTTCGCTTGTCTCCGCGTCGATCGTGGCCAGGAGACTGCGCGCGCTCCGGTCGCTGCCGTCGAACGCCCGGCCAAGAAGCCGTCGGCCGTCCGGTGACCATTTGAGGCACATGAAATTGTACTCCGGCAAGATTTCCCTCTCCTTGCCCGAATCCAGCGAGCGGATACAAATGACGAAGCGGCTGGCTAGCCCACGCCCGCCTCGATTGGAAACATAAGCCAGCAGCCGGCCATCCGGCGAATAGGCTGGAGAATGGGATTCGTTCCCGAGATGCGGGATCGGTTCCTGAGGGGCCTTGACCACCTGTCCCGTTTTTGGGTTGAGCTCGGCGAGGTAGACGTTTTCTTCAGGTCTCCCCGTGGCATAGTAGAAAGCTCCCCCAGTGGTGAAGCCCAGAGGCTCGATTTCACCGGCTCCCATGACCAGCAGCTCGGCGGCGCCGTCGGCCCGCCCGTTGGATACAGGGATCATCCAGATGTCCGGGCTTCCCCGCCGGTTGCTGGTGAACAATACGTGCCTGCCATCCGGCGTGAATCCGAGCAGACCTTCATTGGCCGGGTGTTCGACGAGCGGGATCTCCCGCAGATCTCCGACGGAGAGCAGCATGATGTCCTTGTTGAAGGCATTTCCGCCGACGGGAATACTGTAGGCGATAAAGCGTCCGTCCGGCGATAGGTCCATGTCAATGTACTGGTTGTAGGCGAAGCTCCTAAGGTCCAATTCTTTGAGGACTTGGACCGAGCCGTCTTCAATGTCGACCAGAGAAATCTTTGCGACCCTATCTCTCGGGTCTGGAATTGTTTTCCCGGGAGGCACCACGACTCGATGAAGCACCAGAATCCGCTTCCCGTCAGAAGACCAGCCATAGGTAATGGTGAGCTCATTATCGGGCACCTGATAGATCGTCCGGGGCGCCTGTCCGTCCAATCCGACAACCCGGATCCCGACGAATCCGGGCTCTTTGTCCCAATCCCACCAGTCATAGACGATCTTCTGCCCGTCGGGCGACCAGCGGGATTGGAAGGCCTCGGCTCCGGACTGAGTCCACGGGCCTTTATCCGTGAGCCGCTTTTCCTCCCCGGTAGCAAGGTCGCGTACGGCCAGGTCCCCCGTATTCCAATCCACAAAGGAAACGTATTTTCCGTCCGGCGAAACAGCCCCCAGCAATTGACCCTGGACCTGGCCGAGCTTTTTGAGGGTGAATGCGTTGTTCGCCTTATCGCCCGCCGCGCCTACCTGGCCGGCGCTTCCCATCGGCAGGACGGCCGCGGTCATGACGATCGCTACAACGGCGACGGCCGCCGTCATGAGCTTCCGCGTGCGCCAGGTCTTTTTTTCCAGCCATCTGAGGCGAGCCACCAGCCGGAAGGGGTCCTCGAAGACGCCCAGGAGGCCCATTCCGGGCTCGGCTGTTTCGGTCAGGAGCTCCCTGGCCGTGTTGAGAAGGGTTTCGCGGTATTTCATGGTTTTCTCCTTGAGGACGTTGGCGATCGTCAGGTCGCAGCAGATCTCCCTGACATGCTTCATCTGCCTACGCGTCCAAATGAGAAGGGGGTTGAACCAGTAGACGATCTGGAGAAGAAGGCAGAGCCCATGAAGCCAGAGGTCGCCGCGCTTGAGATGGGCCAGCTCATGAAGGAGGACGTGTTCGGCGTCTTCACGGGAAAGGGAGTCGAGGTAGCTGGCCGGGAGGAGTAGCACCGGCCTGAACATGCCGTAAACGGCCGGGGCTTTCGCGTCCTTGGAAAAGACGATGGCCGGCAGCCGCCCCAGCTTCAGGCGTTTCGTCGTCTCGATCAGAAGCTCGTAATACCAGACGGGGATGATCTTTTTCTCGATCTGCTTCTTGTGCCAGCGGCGGAGTCTCGAGATCCGGAGCGCCAGCAGGGCGACGAAGAATCCCATGCCCAGGATCCAGACGATCAGGGTGTATGATTTCCATCCGAGCGTGTGGCTCGCGCGAAGCGAAGAGGATTCGGCTGGCTGCGCCGGCACGGTTTGTTTGATGGGCTCTCCGACACTACCTGAAGCTGTCATGGAAGCAGGGCTAGAGAGGGGCATTTGGAGCGCTTCGACGGCGGCCGGTCCCCGGAGATTGATGCCAAGGCGCTCCTCGATCCTGGCCTGGACCATGGGCTGCCACTTCGAGATCAGGCTGCTCGGCAGAGTCCACGTCGGCGGAATGATGAGCTTGACAAGGATAAGGAGCCAAAGAGCATAGCGGACCTGGGGCCAGGCCCAGCGACGGAGGACAAAGTCCAGGGCCGTGACGATCAGGATCAAAAGGCTGACCTGCCAGAGCATGGGGCCCATCCAACTCCACCAGGATTGGGCGATTTGATTGACTGCGGCGATCATGGCTTCTCCCCTTTCCTGGCTTCCTCGTTTTGGAGGATTTTGAGGAGTTCCCTGCGCTGCCTGTCCGAGAGCTTGCGTTCCTCGGCCAGGAAGTTGAGGAGGGGCTCGACGGTCCCGCCGAAGGCCTGGTTGAGGAAAGTCCTGAGGGCAGTCCGCCGGGCTTTCTTCAGGCTGACGAGCGGCTCGTAGACGCTCGTGTTCCCGCGTTTTTGCTCGCTCACGGCGTTCTTCGCAGCGAGCCTGGCCAGAAGCGTCTTGATGGTCGTATAAGCCCACTGGGTTTCATCGGCCAGGTTCTCGGCGATCTCCCGGGCCGTCGCCGGGTACTGTTTCCAGAGGGCGTTCATGATCTGCCATTCCGCGTCGGTGAGTCTCATCGGGCCTCCTTTCTTCTACATCTGTAGTAAATATACGACGCATGTAGAAGTTTGTCAAGTCAAATTTCTTTTTATTTTATTTTTGCCCGCGCCGTCAGGCTAAATTGAGCGGGATGCTGCGGCAAATAGGAGGACAAGAAAACCGTTCGCTTGATCCACGAGGAGGAAATCAAGAACTACGTATCGTCTTCCGCCAATGACGAGAGAAAGTCAGAAACCCGGACGATCTGAACCCCCCGATATTCTTTCAGGCTCAGGAGATGGTGATCGCCTGAGATGATCCACTCCGCGCGGCCTTCGACAGCGCACTCCAGAACCCGGTTCTCAGCGTCATCCTCGAGGACTCGCAGCCGCGTCCCCGGCTTGACAAGGTCAGCATGCCGGCCGACGACCATCAGGGCCTCGCGGATGTCCTTGTCATCCCACGCGAATTTGCCTTTCAGGATCAATGCCAGCTCGGCCAGGATAGAAGCGGAAACGATAAGTTGAATGTTGCCTGCCCGGGCCATTTCGAAAACGGCCACGGGTTTCCCGCCAAAGGTGAACGCCGAAAGGAAGATATTCGTATCAAAGACAACGCGCCGGCCGTTCAATCTCGAATTCCACGAGCTTCATGGATCAACTCTTCGATATCCCGCTCGGAAGACAGCCGATACTTCCTCGCCGTCGCCCTGCCGAGGCGGCGGAGCTTTTCCCAGCGCTCTTCGTCGAGATGGTCTTCATAGACCGAGACCATATCGCGAAAAAGCTCGCTTTTGGTTTTTCTTTCCAGCCTGGCCAACCTTTCGATCTCCTCATAGATCTGGGGCGGCAGAGAGACAGTCAGCGTCTTGGTCGTCCTAGCCATAATAAGCTCCTGTTGGGTCTTACTATGTCTTACTATGTCTTACTATAGTCATATTTTGATCCCTCTGTCAATAGAAAGATATCTACGAAAAGACGCGCCAAACGCTAAAGGACCTCATCGGCAGAGCGGTATTTTGACGGAATCTGGACACACTCCGGATGGGAGCTCCACAAGGTCCCGGTCGAAGGGGGAAAGGCGGAGAAATTGAACATCAAGGGCGGAGCGCCCGACCTATCTCCTGACGGGAAGAAGCTCGCTTTCTATAGAAAGACAGAGTCTCGTACTGAATTCTGGCCGGCGGAGAATTTCCTGCCCGCGGACAAGGCGAAAAAGTAGGAGCCCCTTTCTGGAAATAAAAGAGCCTATTTCTTTCCCTTGATGAGGTCATCCACCTGGACCTCCCAGATGCTCGACGTCGGGCGGGTTTTGAGGAATTCATCAGTGTAGTAGGAAACCCATTTCCCATCCGGGGACAGAAAAAGTCCATCTTTCCAGCTTTTGTCGTCGGCGGCAAGTTCGGTGATCTTTCCCGTCTTGGTGGAGACGATATAGATATGCGAAGAATTTCCTTTGTCCTTTTCTTGCTCTCCAATAAAAGCAACTTGTTTCCCGTCCGGGAGCCACGTAAGATCCCAATACCGCCCCGTGAATCCCTTGCCTTCAAGATTGAGAATCTCCTTCGGCTTGCCACCGTCGAGTGGAATATCCAACATTTTTTTGTCGGAGATGACGGTAAGAGCCTTCCCATCCGGAGACCAACACCAGGTCTGAAACGTCTTAAGCTGGCTAAAGGGTGCCGTTGGCTCACCGCCCGACGCCGGAATGACCATGAGCTTCCTGTCGTCCTCTTTGATTGCTGAGACAAATCCGATCTTATCCCCTCTTGGCGACCAAAGAGGATCCCCTCCTGTTGTAGAAGTCATCGTGAGCTGGACCGGTTTTACTTCTTTGGAAGATGTCACCCAAAGATTGCCCTTGTGGATCAAGGCGATCTTTTTGCCGTCGGGAGACCAGGACGATTGAGACAGGACTTGACGCCTGTCCCAATCCTTGAAGACCATCACCGGAGGACCCGTTGTGCCTGGCTCCTCCAGCGAGACGGGAACCGTGTAGAGGTTCTCGTTCCCGTTTTCCAAATCGATGGAGAAAAGAAGGTATTTCTGGTCGGGGGACAATAAGAGAGGCTTAGGTTTTTCTTTAAACGCGACGTTCAACTCAAGGGGGATGGGCTCTCCTCCCGATAGGGAGATCGTCACGAACTGAGAGTCTCCAGCTCTCAAGGTGATGATCTTATCGCTGTCAGCAGCCCAGAATTGTCTAAAGGGCCATAGCTCGAAGTTCCTGGCTAGATGGAAGGATGGTCCCCCGGAAGTCGAACCGATCCCGAGAAAGGTCCTCCATTCATATGATGAACGGCGAAAGAGCATCTTTCCCCCATCTTTGGACCAGGAGAAAAATTCTCCGACGTCTTCAGGTGGAGCTATTGGAAAGTCGCGCTCATCAGCCACTCTGTAGAGATGGAGGATTTGTCGATCTTTGTAGGCGATCCACTTCCCGTCGGGCGACACGGAATGAAGCTCGCCGACTTCCATCCCGATGATCTTCTTTGACTCCCCTCCCGCGGCGGGCACTGAACGGATCTCAAATGTTTTTCCTCTCGTCAAATACGCGAGGGTCTTGCCGTCGGGAAACCAACAAGCATTCGGCTCATACCCCGGATCATCCGTAAGCCGAGTCAGCGCGCCGTCTTTTATGGAGAGTATCCAGAGGTCTCCCTCCGTCTTTTCGTCCCTTCTCGGAAGAACGATTTTCGTCGAATCGGGAGCCCAGCTCACGGGAAATTGATACGCGTATTTTCCGTCCAACACCCTTTTTGATGGTCCCGTCGGGCGTCCGCTCTCCGGAGAAACGGGAACGATCCAAATGGCGTTCTCCGAGTAATAGGCAGCCATTTTCCCGTCAGCCGACCAGGTCCCGCGACCCCCCTTTCTCGCCTCGAGGGCAAAAGGTTCCTGGCCATCCAGGGGGACAACGGTCATTCCGCTGAGGAGAAATTTTCCGTTTGGCGATAAAAAAACGCCTGGACCAAAGTCCACATCATTCTTGCCGGAAAGAATATGGATCTTCCTGTATTCCGCGCCGGTTTTCGGCTCGATAATGATCTTTTGATCTGCCGCCGCAGAGCTCTTCGCGGCAGCTTTCTGCGCTTCCTTCTCCCGCTCAGCCCGAGAGACCATCAGCTGCGTGATCGGCACGATCGGACTTCCCGGATAGTCTTTGAGGAGCTTTTTAAAGACGGACAACGCCTCATCGTAATCACCCATCCGGAAATAGGTCTGACCGATCCAGTAACGGGCGTCCTGGGCGATCGGGCTCTCGGGAAGCAGCCGAATGACTTTTTCGTAGGCAACGATCGCTTCGGAGAAGTTATCCCGCTTGAGAAGCGCGACCGCATCGGCAAATTGCCTCTCCGCCAGAATATTCGCCTCGGCGGACGGTCCGGCGGTAGCCTGGCGTATTGGCCCGGCGTTTATCATGCCGAACTCCGAGATAAAGAGCAGGCCCAAGGCCGCGGCGAGAAAGACCAGTCCCTTCTTTTTCATAGTTCTCTCCTCCCCCGAAGTCGGGTTTCTTAAAAAGTCCCGGCGAGCGACCTCTTTTCGGGGTCACTCGCCGATTATATTTGTGCTCTTACTTGCGGCCGTAAAAACCTGGGCGATCTCCATCAAGCGGGACATATCCGCCCGGCCTATCAAGACAAAAGAGACGTACGTGTTTTTCCAGGCTAGGATCGTCGTCCCCGCTTGATTCCCCGCAATTTCAGCCGGCGAGGAGCTTTTATAAACGGCGTATTCCCTGAAGTCTTTTGCGGCAAGGCCCTGATCGCCGTCGAGGGGCTGCTCGAATACGGAGAAGTTCTCGATCCCATTCGTGTAGAGAAGATGAAGGCTCTCCCGTCCGGCGACCTTGGTGATCGTGTCGAGGATATAACCGGGATGGATCCGGGAGGGCGCCACGGGGTTGAAACTCACTTCCTTCCGGGCCTGAGGAAGCGTGAGGGCTTTGGCACTCGAAAGACCAGAACCCGGCGCGGCCTGCCCCGAGTCCCGCAGGGACGCAGATCCCCTCAAAATTACTCCCGGGCGTGATATCCGGCGATAATCGTCGATGAATTCATAATACATGATATCATCGCGGCTCAAGGTCACCCGGGCAGCCGGCCGCTCAGCGGACTCCATAGACGCGGCCTGCAGGACGGCCTCCTGGTGTTCCGTCACGTAGAAATTGATCGTGGCGAGGTCGTCGTCCGGACGCACCGGCGCGGTCTTCTGGAAATAATGGCTGACGGCGAGGGTGATGAAGACGACCGCGGCGACCTCGGCGAACCGAAGGGCGGCTCTACCGGCAAACGCGGGCGTCAACAGCTTCTTCCACCACGATTCCCGGGATTCCAATCCCGCTTGCAGGCGTTCGTATAAATTCCCAGGGGGTTCTTCGGCCTTCCAAGTTTGGAGCACGCCTGATAGTTGTTTCAGCTGCCGGGCGACTCCGGCGCAACCCGGGCAATGCTCTAAATGGTCCTGGATCGCTGTCCTGTCGGCCTCCTCGAGCTCGCCGTCCAGGAAGGCTTTGAGTCGCCTCCGGATGTTTTCGCATTCCATCGTCTATTCTCCCAGATAAGGCGCGAGAGCGCTCCGGAGCCTCTCGTGGGCCCGGTGATTGATGGATTTCAGGGTCCCGATCGGCCGGTTCGTGATCTCGGCGATTTCCGAGTAATTCATCCCTTGGTATTCTCTCAGGACCACGACAAGATGTTCGTCTTCGGGAAGAGCCGCGACGGCTCCTCTGACGGCAGTCTCGAGCTCGCCGGCCTCGGCGGCTTTGTCGACGGCCGGAGATGGATCGGGAACGAAATCCTGAAGCTCGGCACGAGATTCTCCCCGCGCAGCGAGAGGAGAACTGAGGGAGAGATGAGAGCGGTGCTTCATCCGCCTCGTCCTGTCCCGGCAGAGATTCACGGCGATCTGAAAGAGCCATGTTTTGAACAGCGCCGTCGCCCGATATTTTCTCTTCGCTCGCACGACCCGGAAAAATGTCTCCTGGAACAGGCTTTCGGTGTCGGTAGAGTCCGGGACCAGGCGATAGATGAAGTCGAACAGGGGCCTCTCGTAACGCCGGTAAAGCGTTTCGAAAGCGGCCGTGTCTCCGTCACGGTACCTGAGCATGAGTTCCTCGTCCGTCCGCCATATGGTCATCGGGGCCTTTCCTATGCCCTCACTCACTTAAACGCACGAGCCCGGGCAAGGTTGGAAATTATCTTATCACCGGCCGTCCCTCTGTTCCATCTCTTGACAGAATCTTCACACTCCCTTCTGACCATTTTCCTGCCCGTCGAGAAGAAATAGGGTGAATTTTCTCGCCTTTTCATCAAATCTTTACAAAATCATCACAATTTCGTGACACATCCCGGCCACGGCCGGATTATATTGAGATCGTCATGGGGAGACATCCTGTTGTCTGCGAAGGGCGCTTGAGGACAGAGGAGGGAGCCCGGACAGGAGAGGATAGGAGGCGGACCGCGCATTCTCCGCACCGAGAGCTGCGTTTCGAGAGGGAGGAATAGGCCCGGGAATACCACTGAAGGAGGGGGCGTCATGGATTTCGTGGGAGCGGCCAATATGTTGACCGGTTTTGTCTACGCTATCATCAAGATCCTGGCCTATGGCGCCGCGGGAGCCGTGCTGGTCGGGATCGTCACGACCTGCTGTTGCTGCTTTTTCGAATACAAGAGATGGCGGCGCGGCCAGGGCAAGTCGGAAGTCTGGCGGCTGATCCACTAAGCTTTGCGCCCTTCAGATCCTCCCTCCCCCGGCCGTCAGCAATCGGGCCGCCATTAAGACCTTCCATTCTCAACACAATCGCAACGTCTTTTTATTGACTCACGGTGTCGACCGGTATAACCTCCCCATCAGCCGGCTGGGGCGAGTGTCATGAAACTGGATTGGCAAAGACGGGCGGTCATCTTCTTCGCCATATCGCTCCTGATCTTGAGCGTCGTCCTTGTTTTTTTCGCCGTCCGGGAGGCCGAACGGGAGAAGTTGCTCAAAGAGAGGGAGATCGAGGGCGCGCGGCGACGGCTCGTCGAGACGATCGACGGCCGGGCCCGATCGCTCGTCAGCGAAGCCGAGAATCGCGTTCTCGAAGCCGCAAAAAAGGGCTTGAAAGAACCCCTGTCCGATATTCCCCTCGTCTCCGAGGTCTTTTTCGTCGATGACGAAGGCCAAATCGCTTTTCTCGGCGCCAAGCCGCTCTTTCTCCTCCCGGAAGAAAAGGCGCGATCCAGGGAAATCGCCCGCTCCTTGGAAAACGATGAACGCTGGAAATGGGCGGAGGCGACGGAGTTCCGTCTGAGCGATTATTCCCAGGCAGCCACTCTTTATCGAGAGTTGGCGGCCAAGACCGCCGACCCGGCCTTGGCTGCACTTTCCCTGAACCGGCTGGCCCGCTGCTATTTGAAATCGGGGCAGCCCGAAAAAGCCATCGCCGCATACAGGCGGCAGCTCAAGATCGGCCTTCCCGACATCGCTTCCGAAGGGATCCCGCTCGAGATCAACGCACTCTACCAGATCGGGAATATCCATCTTCAAAGAGGTCAGAGAGCGGAAGCGGCCGGGGCCTATCTCGAGCTCTATCAGGGCCTCCTCGATGCGAGGTGGCCTCTGAGCAGGGGCCAATTTGAATCTTTCAGGAGATTGGCGGAGGATCTATTCCGGACGACCGTGGGAGAGCTGGATGCCTCTCTCCGGGCGGGTTGGGACGGCCGGCTTCGAGACCTGAAAAAGATCGAGGGAGAACGGCTGGCGAAGACAGGGATCCTGGAGAAGGTCAGTGGACGTCTCATCCCACGCATGCGGCTCGAAGCCCGCGCGATGGATGCGGACTCCGGAAAATTCCTTCGCATCGCCGAGTCGACCGACTCAGGCCTTCTTTTGGCCTCCTTTTTCCCCCTGGACACAAAGACCACGCTCGGCCTGCTCCTCAGTCCCCAGGCTCTGGCCGGCGGGCTTTTCCCGCCGAGCTCCGGCAAATCTGAGCTCGAGGAAGGCTGGTCGGTCGTGATCGTCGATGAATCCGGGAAAGTCGTCGTCGGCCAAGGACTTGTCTCCCCGGAGGCGGCGGCAAAAAACGGGGATTCCCAGCGCGTCTTCACGGGCGCATTCACCGATTCCTTCCCGCCGTGGACGATCGAAGTCCACCGGAGCGGTGCCGGCGCCGCGGAGAGACAGTTCCGGTTGCGAAGAACCATCTACGTCCTATCTCTCGCGGCCGTCATCGCGGCCCTCTTCTTCGGCGGCTTTTTGGCTATCCGAAGCACGGCCAAGGAGCTCAGGCTGGCCAAGCTGAAATCGGATTTCACGGCGACCGTTTCCCACGAATTCCGGACGCCGCTGATGTCCATCCGCTACATGGCCGAACTTCTTCAGAGAGGCCGGGTCCGCGACGATGCGAGGAAGCAGCAGTATTATGAAACGATCACGGGGGAAAGCGAGAGGCTGAGCCGGCTCGTCGAGAACCTCCTCGATTTCTCCAAGATCGAAGCGGGTGTCAAGGAATACCGGATGGAGGAGACGGACATCGCGGCCCTGGCGGCCGACGTGGCCGGCCGGTTCCGTCAGCAGGCGGCCTTCAAGGATTTCACTCTGGAGACGGAGATCGCGGACGACCTGCCGCTCATCCGCGCGGACAAGGACGCTCTCGGCCGGGCGGTGCTCAACCTCCTCGACAACGCCGTGAAGTATTCGGGCGGAATTCCTCGCGTCACCCTGCGGGTCTGGTCCGCGGAGGACGCCGTCAATTTCCAGGTCGAAGATCACGGGATCGGTATCGCCAAGGTCGAGCAGAAGAAGATCTTCGAAAAATTCTACCGGTCCGCGAGCGCCCTGCAAAGCAGCGTCAAGGGAAGCGGAATCGGACTCCCCCTGGTCGAGCACGTCGTCCGAGCGCATGGAGGAACGGTGCTTCTCGAGAGCGAACCGGGGAAAGGGACGCGAGTGACGATCAGGCTCCCGTCCGGGCCGGCGGAACTCAGGAAAGGGGACGAACATGGATAAAATCCTCGTCGTCGAGGACGACAAGGCCATCCTCATGGGCCTTCAGGACGACCTCCAATTCGACGGCTTTGAAGTCGCGACGGCTTCCGACGGGAAAGATGGCCTGAAGCAGGCCCTGGGCGGGGGTTTTCAGCTGATCATTCTGGACATCCTTCTGCCGGGGCTCAACGGATTCGAGGTCTGCAAGAAGCTCAGGGAAGCCGGCGTCAAAACGCCCATCCTCATGGTGACCGCGGCCAAAACGGAAGAGATGGATAAAGTGGTCGGCTTGGAGCTCGGAGCCGACGATTATGTCACCAAGCCCATCGGGTCGCGGGAGCTCGTCGCCCGCGTGAAGGCGATCCTGAGGCGCGCGCGAAGGGAAGACGACCCGGGTGATATCTTTACATTCGGCGAGGTGACGGTCGACTTCAAGAGCCATGAAATCTTCAAGCGAGGCCGGGAGCTGGCGTTGACCGCCCTGGAATTCGGCCTGCTCCGATTCCTCATCGCCCGTCGGGGCCAGGTCGTGACGAGGGACGAGATCCTCGACGAGGCCTGGGGGAAGGCCGTCGTGGCCTACCGGACCATCGACCCGCACATCTCCCACTTGAGGAAGAAGATCGAGGACGACCCGGCCCGTCCCGTTCACATCCTCAGCGTCAGGGGCGTCGGCTACCGATTCGTAGCCTGAACGGACGGCCATGAATGCTCATCGGTATCGCAACGCGGACTCAACCCGCCAGCCCAGGGCATGGCTTATATTATCCCTGTGCGATCTTCACAGGGAGGTTTAAAAATGTCTCAAAGAAAAACGATCGGTTGGATGGCCGTCCTTTTGGCGGCTTTCATGGCCAGCGCCTTTGCTGGGGCCTTCGTCCATTCCGATCCGTCCCAGCAATCGGCCGAAGAGCTCTATCAAGCCGCCCTATTGAAGAAGGAGGCGGAAGGAGACCTCGGCGGAGCCATCAAGCTCTTTCAGAGCATCATCGTGAAGTTCCCCGACAAGAAGGACGTCGCCGCCAAGGCGCTGCTTCAAATTGGCATGTGCCACGAAAAGCTGGGCAGCCAAGAAGCGCTGAAGGCCTACCAGCGGCTTATTACCGACTATCCCGGGCAAAAAGAAGAGGTGGCCCTAGCTAAGGAAAGACTGGCCGGGCTCGTAAAAATCACCGAGACGGCCCTCCGGAAACCCAATTTTCGAAAAATTCGGACGCCATTCAATATCCCCGAATGGAGCGGAAGCCGTCTTTCTCCAGACGGGAAAACACTGGCCTTCGGTTCGGGAAACGCCATCTGGACCGTCCCGATATCGGGCAGGGTCGATCCCGACCTGGCCGGTGAGCCGAAGGAATTGCGGGGAGCGACTGACGTTCTCGGCGACGGCCTGTCGTGGTCCGGAAACGGCCGTTGGATCGCGTTCAGCCGGGCCTATTCGCGTGATTTGCGCGGCGGAGGAACGCGTATCAATTTCAGGCCTGAGGGGGCGCATATTGATGTCATCCCTTCAGCCGGAGGAGAGCCCATAAGAATACTTGTCCCTCAGTGGATGGCAACGAAAGGCGACACATCCCGCCGGCTGAGCTTGTCTCCCGACGGAAAAACCGTCACGTTTGATTCGGGCGGGCAAATCTATGTTGCCTCCGTCGCTGCCGGCGATATCAAGCAGATTACAAAAGACGGCGGGATATCTCCATGTTTTTCTCCGGACGGGACAAAGATCGCCTATTTAACACCTCCAATCTGGCAAGATAACCCTCCCGGCCGCCTGAGCGAAGTATGGGTGATTTCCACCGAAGGCGAAGATCCCGTCAAAGTCAGCGGCGATCTGCGCGAGAACCTGAGCCCGACGGGTCCCACCTGGTCTCCCGATGGCAGGATGATCGCATTCAGCCAGAGTGTCAGGACGCCCAACCGGCGGTCAGAGGTCTGCATCGTCCCCGTGTCGGAAAAAGGCAGGCCCCTTGCCTCTCCCGTTCAGATCGAGCTTCCAGAAGGCGGGATCCTGACCGGATGGACGCCCGACAACAAGATCGGGCTCCTTATCCGAACTCCCTATCATAACTACGTTTACACAGTCCCTGTGTAATTACTCAATAAGTTGTGGCATGGGGGGAGCCGCGGGAGGGTGAGGAAGAGA
>CAZZCH010000005.1:12640-68013 GCA_964652895.1 uncultured Eubacteriales bacterium | reverse complement strand
TACGCCTGCACTACCGGTGGATCAATGCCATCACGTAACTTTGGGACAAGCCCCATGAATAAGCCCGTCGTTCGAGCCGGCCCAAATGACCCCGGCCTGGACGGGCGATTCGGCGATGGCGAAGAGGGTGCAGCCGTACTCGACGCCCAGGTTGTCCTTGCTCAGGCCTCCCGACGAGCCCTGTTTCGACTTGTCGTTCCTCGTCAGGTCCGGGCTGATGAGAGACCAGTGCTGGCCGCCGTCCGTCGTCAAGTGGATGTACTGGCTCCCGACGTAGACTCTCTTGCTGTCGTGCGGCGAGAGGGCGATCGGATGGGTCCAGTTCCAGCGGTACTTGAGCGGGGCCGCCGGCGAGTCGAGCGACTTGTCGGGCCAGGGGTTGACGCTGCGGACGAGGCCCGTCTTGAGGTTGTAGACCTCGACCGTGCCGGAGTAACACGTCCCCCAGACGATGTCCGGATCGGCGGGGTCGGGGTAGGAAAAGCCGGACTCGCAGCCGCCCATGCTGATCCAGATCGGCGGCTCGGGGCCGACCCCCGGATAGGCCGGGCCGCGCTTGGAGGTTGAATCCTGCATGTTGCTGTAGACGAAGTAGGGAACGCGATCGTCGACGGCGATGTGATACATCTGGCCGATGGGCAGGACGACCCGGCCCCACTGCCGGCCCCGGGTCGTGGTCATGCTGATGCCGCCGTCGTGGCCGATCATCATCCGCTCGGGGTTCTTCGGGTCGGCCCACATATCGTGGCAGTCGCCGCCGCCGCTGAAGTTGTCGATGGACTCGCCGCCGTCGTAGGTCACGTACATGCTGTTGCAGGGGAAGTAGAGCGTATTCGGGTCGTCGGGGGCGACGCACATCCGCGTGTAGTAGTGCGGCCGCTCGTCGATGCGCCGGTCGTAGCTCATGATGCGCCAGTTGCGGCCATTGTCGTCCGAGCGCCAGAGCGAGCCGCGGTCGCCCGTCTCGATAAGCGCGTAGACGCGGTTCGAGTCGGAGGGCGCCACGGCCACGTCGACCTTGCCCACCTCGAACTCGGGCAGGCCCCGTCCGCGGATCTTCGACCAGGTGTCGCCGCCGTCGCGGGAGACGTAGACGCCGCCGCCCAGCCCGCCGCTGAATTTCCCCCAGGTGTGGATGACGACGGACCACATCCCGGCGAAGATCGTCCGCGGGTTGTGGGGGTCGATGACCAGGCCCGAGGCGCCCGTGTTCTCGTCAACGAAGAGGACCTGCTCCCATGTTTTCCCGCCGTCCTTTGTCCTGAAAACGCCCCTCTCTTTTTGCGGGCCGTAGCAGTGCCCGAGGGCGGTGGCGAAGACGATGTTCGGGTCGCGGGGGTCGACGGCGATGCGGCCGATGCGGCCGCTCTTCTCGAGCCCCATCCGGGCCCAGGTCAGGCCGGCGTCGGTCGACTTGTAGATGCCATCGCCGATGAGGACGTTCGAGCGGATGAAGGCCTCGCCCGTGCCCACCCAGACCTGGTTCGAATCCGAGGGGGCGATGGCTAACGAGCCGATCGACTGCGAAGTCTGGTCGTCGAAGACGGGCGTCCAGTTCGTCCCGCCGTCGGACGACTTCCAGACGCCGCCGGCGCAGGCCCCGGCGTAATAGATGTTGGGGTCGTTCGAGTCGCAGACGACGGCGCTGACACGGTTGCCCTGCGGCCCGACGAACCGCCACTGCAGGGCGGCCAGGTCGTCGGGGATGGTCCCGGGCCGGGGCGCGGGCCGGGCCCGCATGAAGCCGCTCCGTCCGCCCTGCTGGCCGAAGGCGACGAAGGCGCCTGCGGCGACCAGGACGAAAGCGGCGAGGATCCAAACGGAATTTCGGTGGTGACGCATTGAACGAAGCATGGGCTCTCCTCCCTCTTTTCGTTAGTGAATGACGATCGGGACCGGACCGATAGTCCAGCCCTGGCGGTAACGGATCCGTGTTTTCTTGGCCAGTGTCTTGCCGCCGGCGTCGAGCGTGATGACGTACTCTCCCGGCGCGACGAGGCCGCCGCCCATCCCCCGGAAACGCCCCGGCTGCTGGCCGGGACGCTGCGCGCGCATGCCCCAGGACACGGTGTTCAGGCCGGCTTCACCTTTCCCAGTGAGCTCGGCCAGGACCGCACCGTACGGGTCGGCCACGGTGACCTTGACCGTGCCCACGGCCTTGGCCTTGAGATAATAATTGACGACGACGGCGTTCGGCTCGTTGGGTGTGAAGAGATGGCTGTCGCCGAGGAGCTGGTAGTTGCCGATGCCTCCGGTGACTCGCTGCGTCTTCGGCTCGACGTCGAAGAGATGGACGTCCTCATCAAGGACCGCCGCCGTCATCTCCTGGAGCGGGGTGATGTCGGTCACGTAGACGCCGCGCCCGTAGGTCGCCACCACGAGGTCGTTCTCGCGCGGATGGATGACCACATCGGTGACCTTGACGGAAGGCATGTTGGCCATGAAGGGCCACCACTTTTTCCCGCCGTCGAAGGACACATAGAGGCCCCACTCGGTCCCGGCGAACAGGAGGTCGGGGTTCTTGCGGTCCTGAACGACGACGTTGACGGGCTTGCCGGCCGGCAGGTCCCCGGCGATCGACGTCCACGTCTCACCGAAATCGGTCGTCTTGTGGATCGAAGTCCGGTAGTCGTCGAGGCGCCAGCCCGTCTTGGCCACGAACGCGGTGCCCGCGGCGTGGGGCGACGGGAGAACGCGGCTGACCCAGAAGTTGGCCGGCCCGCCGGCCGCGGCCAGTTTGGCCGTGCGGTCGGACCAGGTCGCCCCGCCGTCCCGGGTCACCTGGACCTTGCCGTCGTCCGCTCCCGTCCAGATGACGCCGGGCGCCACGGGGGACTCGGCCAGGGTTGTCAGCGTGCAGTAGGAGATGAAGCCCTCGCCGTGCTGCTTGGCGTCGTCGTTCGTCGTCAGGTCGGGGCTCGCCTCCTGCCAGTGGTCGCCGCGGTCGAGGGAACGGAAGACGACCTGGGCGCCTGTGTAGACGATGGCCGGGTTGTGCGGCGACAGGGCGATCGGCGGCGTCCAGTTGAACCGAAGCGGCGGCGCGCCGGCCGGGCGTTGCGGCATGATGGACGTCTGGACCCCGGTTTTCTGGTCGAGCCGCCACATCGTGCCCATCTCCCGGTTGTTGTAGAGCCAGCGCGAGTCGGTCGGGTCGACGCAGTTGTACATGCCGTCGCCGCCGCCGACCGTCACCCAGTCGGTGAGCGTGATCTCGCCGGCCCAGCCGTTCGAGGGGCCTTTCCACGAATCGTGGTCCTGCAGGCCGCCGTAGATGTTGTAGGGATCCTCCATGTCCACGCCGACGGCGTAAAATTCCGTCAGCGGCAGGTTGTAGGCGTGGTGGCTCGTCTTGCCCCGGTCGTAGGAGATGTTGACGCCGCCGTCGGAGCCGAAGATGAGGCGGTTCGAGTCGAGTGGGTCGACCCACATCACGCGCCAGTCGCCGAAGGCGCGGGGCATGACCCCGTCGGACGGCCAGCCGAGGCCTTTCCAGGTCTTGCCGCCGTCGTTCGTCGAGGCCAGGGACTGGCCGGTGATATAGACGGTCTCCGTATCGTTCTGGTCGAGGCGGAGCTGGTTGAAGGAATAGGGGGCCTTGTTGAGGGCCGCCTCGTAGCCGGCGTTGACCTTGCGCCAGGACTTCCCACCGTCGTCGGTACGATAGACCTCGTTGCCGACCGTGCGCGGAGCCGGCGCGACGCCACGGCGCTTGTCCTGCTCGGCCTCTTGGGCCGTCGCCGGGCGGCGGTTGCCGTTCTCGACGACGGCGTAGAGGATGTTCGGTTCTTTCTGGTAGACGTCGAGGCCGATGCGGCCGATCCGGCCCGTCGGCAGGCCGCCGCCGAGGCGGGCCCATGTCTTGCCCGCGTCGGTCGTCTTGTAGATGGCGCTCTCCGGGCCGCCGAGCTCGTAGTGCCAGGGCAAACGGACCTTGTCGTACATCGCCGCGTAGAGGACGTCGGGCGCCGATTGGACCATGACCAGGTCCACGGCCCCGATCTTGTCGTTGACATAGAGGACCTTCTGCCAGCTCTTCCCGCCATCGGTCGTCTTGAAGAGGCCGCGCTCGACGTTCGGAGAGAAAAGATGGCCCATGGCCGCGACGTAAGCGACGTCGGGGTTGGTCGGATGGATGAGGATGCGGGCGATGTGATGCGAATCCCCGAGGCCCATGTGCGTCCAGGTCTTCCCGGCGTCGCCGGACTTCCAGACTCCGTCGCCCGAGTTCGAGCTCCGGGCGCAGTAGGCCTCGCCCGTCCCGACCCAGACGATGTTCGAATCGGACGGGGCCACGGCGACGTCGCCGATCGAGAGCTTCGGCTGGCCGTCGAAGATGGGCTCGAAGGTCGTCCCGTTGTTGACGGTTTTCCAGACGCCGCCGTTCCGCGTCCCCACGTAGAGTGTATAGAGGTGGTCGCGGGCGGGGGCGTCCGGCACGGCGAAACTCGTCACCCAGGACCCGGCCCGGTAGGGACCGAGGGCCCGGTAAGTGAAATTTTTCAGGAGATCTCCGGTGAAACGCTCCGGGGCCTGTTGGGCGTAGCCGGCCGAAAGAATGACGATGACCGCGGCCGCAACGACGGCGCGCGAAAGCAGACGTGTCCTCATAGCTCCTCCTCTTTGTTCCGAAAATTCGTGGAAACAGCGGGAAAACGATTCATGTCCGCTCAAGGCTGATATATTATATTTCATTCGCGCCTTCAATATAAAGAAAAAACGCGGGAGTTGCCCCCGAACCCGGGCTGGGTATAATAAGGACAGGCGACAGCCGCATATCGCCCGCCAGCGGAGGTTCACCGACATGAAGATCGCCAAGTTCGCCCTCGGCCTCGACTTCGGCACCAATTCCGTGCGGGCCCTCATCGTCGACATCGGCAATGGCGACGAGGTCGGGACGGCTATCTTCGCCTACCCGAGCGGCACGGCGGGTATCCTCCTCGACGCCAAGGACTCGAACCTGGCCCGGCAGAACCCGGCCGACTGGATCCTGGGCATCGAAGCGGCCGTGCCCGCGGCCATCGGGGAGGCCAAAAAGAAAAGCAAAGCCTTCAAGCCCGAAAATATCGTCGGCATCGGCGTCGATACGACAGGATCAACTCCCCTGCCCGTCGACCGGGCCGGCAAACCGCTGGCCCTCTACAAGGAATTCAAGAAGAACCCCAACGCCCACGCCTGGCTCTGGAAAGACCACACCGGCCACGCCGAAGCCGCGGAGATCACCGCCCTAGCCGCCGCCGAGCGCCCCGAATACTTGGCGAAATGCGGCGGCACTTATTCTTCGGAGTGGTTCTGGAGCAAGATCCTCCACTGCCTTAGGACGGACCCCAAGGTCGGGGCGGCTGCCTACTCGTGGGTCGAGTGCGCCGACTACATTCCCGGCTTGCTCACAGGGATCGCCGACCCCTTGAGGATGAAGCGGAGCCGCTGCGCGGCCGGCCACAAGGCGATGTTCAACGACCGTTGGGGAGGGCTCCCGGCCAAGGCGTTTCTGGCCAAGCTCGACCCTAGGCTGGGCGAGCTCCGCGACCGCCTTTGCCAGAAGACGTACACGTCCGACGTCGCCGCCGGCGGCCTGACGAAAGAGTGGGCCAAAAAGCTAGGCCTCCGGCCGGGGATCGCCGTGGCCGTCGGTTCCTTCGACGCCCATCTCGGCGGCGTCGGTTCGGGCGTCGCAACAGGCCGTTTCGTCAAGATCATAGGCACGAGCACCTGTGACATCTGCGTCTGGCCGGCGTCGAAGAAGCTCCCCGACGTCCCCGGGCTTTGCGGCATCGTCGACGGCTCGGTCCTGCCGGGTTACCTTGGACTCGAAGCCGGGCAGTCCGCGGTCGGCGATATCTTCAACTGGTTCGTCAATGAGATCGAGCCGGGCGGACCGAAGAAGGGCTCCCATGCCGCCCTGACCCGGAAGGCCGGCGCCCTCAAGCCCGGCGAATCGGGCCTTCTCGCCCTCGACTGGCACAACGGCAACAGGACCGTCCTCGTCGACCAGCGCTTGACCGGCCTCCTCGTCGGGCTGACGCTCCGCACCCGGCCCGAGGAGATCTACCGGGCCCTCATCGAGGCCACGGCCTTCGGCGCCCTGACCATCATCCGCCGCTTCGAGGAGTTCGGGATCAAGATCCGCGACGTCGTCAACTGCGGCGGCATCGCCGAGAAGAACCCGCTGGTCATGCAGATCTACGCCGACGTGACCGGCCTGGAGATGAAGATCGCCCGCTCGGCCCAGACCTGCGCCCTGGGAGCAGCCATGGCCGGGGCCGTGGCCGCGGGCCGGAAGGGAGACGGCCATGAAACGTTCGCCGAGGCCCAAGCCGCGATGGGCGGGGTCAAGAAAACGAGCTATAAACCGGACGCCCGGAACCACCGGGTCTATCTCGAGCTCTATCCTCTCTACCGGGAGCTCCACGACGCGTTCGGGACGAAAGAATGGAGCGGCGGTCTCCACAACGTCATGAAGGACCTTCTGGCCATCAAGGACCGCCAGCGGAGATAAGAGCATGTTGAGCGAACTCAAAGAATCCGTCTTCAAGGCCAATCAGGAGCTCCTGAAATCCGGCCTGGTCGTCCTGACCTTCGGCAACGTCAGCGGCCTCGACCGGCGCCGGGGCATCATGGCCATCAAGCCGAGCGGCGTCCCCTACGACAGCCTCAAGGCGGACGACATCGTCCTCGTCGACCTCGAAGGGAACGTCGTCGAGGGCTGGCTCAGCCCGTCCTCGGACACGTTGACGCACGTCGAGCTTTACAAGGCCTTCCCCCATGTCGGCGGGATCGCCCACGCCCACAGCGAGTATGCGACGATCTTCGCCCAGGCGAAGCGCGAGATCCCCTGCTTCGGGACGACGCACGCCGACCAGTTCCACGGCCCCGTCCCCCTGACCCGGCTTCTCGTCGAGGCCGAGGTCGCCGAAAATTACGAGCGGAACACGGGTCGGATCATCGTCGAACGGTTCGCGGGAATCGACCCGCTCGAGCTCCCGGCGGCCCTCGTCGCCGGGCACGGGCCCTTCGCCTGGGGCCGGACGCCCGCGGAAGCCGTCGAGAACTCCCTCGTCTTGGAACTCGTGGCCAAGATGGCCTACGGCACGATGGCCCTCGACCGCAAGCTCGGGCCCCTCGACGGCTATATCCAGGAAAAGCACTACTTCCGAAAGCACGGACCCCAGGCCACCTACGGACAGAAGAAGGAGAAGGACCATGACTAACATGCCCAAGGTGCGGCTCGGCCTCGTCGCCGTCAGCCGCGACTGTTTCCCCATCGAGATCTCCCGGAAACGCCAGCTCCGCGTAGCCGAGGAGTGCCGGAAAGCCGGCCTGGCGATAGCCAAGATCCCGACGATCGTCGAGAACGAAAAAGACGCCCTCCAGGCGCTCGAGGAAGTCCGGGCCAAGGGCGTCAATGCCCTGGTCATCTACTTGGGCAACTTCGGACCCGAGGGCCCTACGACCATTCTGGCTCAGAAGTTCGGCGGGCCGGTCATGTACGCCGCGGCCGCCGAGGAATCGGGAAAAGATCTTGTCAACGGACGGGGCGATGCCTACTGCGGCCTGCTCAACACCTCCTACAACACGGGCCTGAGGAAGCTCCGGCCCCACATCCCCGAGTACCCGGTCGGCACGCCGGAGGAGGTCGCGGCGATGGTGGCCGGGTTCGTCCCCGTCGCCCGCGTCGTCCTCGGCCTGGCCAAGCTCAAGATCTTCTCGTTCGGCCCGAGACCTCAGGATTTCCTGGCCTGCAACGCGCCCATCAAGCCCCTCTACGATATCGGCGTCGAAGTCATGGAGAACAGCGAGCTCGACCTCTATGATATTTTCCGGCAGGCCGCGGGTGAGAAGAAAATAAAGGCCGTCGCCGCGGACATGGCCCGGGAGCTCGGAGCAGGGAACAAGTATCCCGACATCCTCGTCAAGCTGGCCCAGTTCGAGGTCGCCCTGCTCAAGTTCATGGAGAAGAACCTGGGGGCGTCGGAATACGGCGTCTTCGCCGACAAGTGCTGGCCGGCGTTCGAGAGCTTCTTCGGGTTCGTCCCCTGCTACGTGAACTCAAGGCTGGCGGCGCGGGGCATTCCGGTCGCCTGCGAGGTCGACATCTACGGCGCCCTCAGCGAGTACATTTGCACGTGCGCCACGGAATTGCCGGCGACCCTCCTCGACATCAACAACACCGTCCCTTACGACATGATCGCCGCGGCCAAGAAGGCGATGAAAGGCTACAAGCCCACGGACCTGTTCATGGGCTTCCACTGCGGCAACACGCCGGCGCCGTGCATGCTCGATCCGACGATGCGCTACCAGCTCATCATGCACCGGCTGATGGAGCCCGGGAAAGACCCCGACATCACCCGGGGGACGCTCGAGGGCCGGATCAAGACGGGCGGGATGACCATTTTCCGGCTCCAGTCCACGGCCGACACGGTCCTTCGGTCCTACGTGGCCGAAGGCGAAGTCCTCGACATCGACCCCAAGTCGTTCGGCGGCATCGGTGTCATCGGCATCAAGGAGATGGGGCGGTTCTACCGACACGTCCTCATCGAGAAGCGCTTCCCCCACCACACGGCCGTGGCCTTCGACCACGCCGGGAAGACGCTCTGGGCGGTCCTGCGCATGCTCGGCATCGAGGACATCTCCTTCAACCGGCCGGCCGGCATGCTCTACCCGACCGAGAACCCGTTCTAGGTCCGGGCCGGCGGAAGTGGACCCCCAGGCAAGGCCCGGGGCCCCGGCCGCCGCTGGACGCCGCGGGCTCAGTTCCCGCGGCGTGCGGGCGCGGGCGCGTTGGGGTCGGAATACTTCTTCGGCAGCTTCTCCTCGCGCATGGCCGTGTTGTAGACGAACCAAGCCATGACCGTCGCCGCCTGCATCAGGTCTCCGCGCGACAGATGGTCGTAGACGTCCATGTTCGAGTGGTGAGTGAGCGTGTCGTACTCGAGATCGTCCTGGATGAACTGGAAGCCGGGCAGGCCGACCGCGTCGAACGACAGGTGGTCCGTGCCGCCCGTGTTGCGGAGGGTCACGGTCGCGGCGCCGAGGTCATAGACGGGCTTGAGCCACTCCTCGAAGATCGGGGCCACGGCGCTGTTGCCCTGGGCGTAGATGCCGCGGATCTTGCCGCTGCCGTTGTCGAAGTTGAAGTAGCCGGCGAGCTTGTCGTAGTCCGGCTTCTTCTCCTTCTTCGCCCGGTCGAAGAAATGGTTGGTGACGTAGCCGCGCGAGCCGACGAAGCCCTGCTCCTCGGCGTCCCACATGGCCAGGCGGATGGTGCGGCGCGGCTGGATGCCCAGCGCTTTCAGGATCCTCATCGCTTCGAAGGCGACGGCGCAGCCGGCACCGTTGTCCGTGGCCCCCGTGCCCGCGTGCCAGGTGTCGAAATGGCCGCCGAGCATGACGACCTCGGCCTTGAGCTTCTTGTCGACGCCTGGGATTTCGGCGACGATATTGTATCCCGGCTGGTCGTCATCGGTGAACCGGGCCTGGACCTCGACCTCCATCGCGACCGGGATGTCCTTCTGCAGGATGCGGACGATACGGTTGTAATGCTCGATGGCGAGGACGATCGTCGGCAGCGGCATGGGCGCGGCCTTGGTGCGGGACCCGCCGCTTTGGACGAAGACCGTCCCGTCTTTCCCGCCCCGGCTGGGTTCGACGACGACCCCGGCCCCTTCGGCTTGGAGGAACTTGGCCACCGCCTGCTGGAGCTGCTGCTGGGCCATCATCTCCGCGGCCCGCGCGGCGTACGGCGAGCGCGCGGCCGGCTCGGGGGCCAGGACGAGGTTCCGGAGGTCTTCGTCCGACAACCGCGAGGCGGCCGGGTCGAAGGAGATGGGAAGATCCCGCTCTCCCTGGGTCAGGACGATGGCCTCCTTGAGCTTGCCCTTGTACTTGTCCAGGTCGGCGGCCTTGGTGACGTTGAGCAGAACCGCGTTGCCCTTGAGGACGCCGTTCGTCCCGGGCGTCCACGCTTTCGGAAAGCCGATGATGGGCATGTACTGGGGCGCGGTCATGGCCGCGTAGAACTTCTGGAGCTCCCAGCTGCGGCCGAACGTGCCGTAGGACTCCATCTGCACGTTCTCCAGTCCGAGCTCCTTGGCCTTGCCAACGACCCATTCCCCCGCTTTGAGGTATTGCGGCGAGGCCGGGAGCCGCGGGCCGTAGACCTCGCAGAGATAGATCATGAAATCCATGATCTTGGAATTCTCGAGCCCCTCCTTGCGGATGCGCTGGACCATCGAAAGGTCGAGATTTTCCTGGGCGCCGATCTGAACGGCGAAAAGGATGAGCAGGATGATGAGGGCGAGCGAACGCCCCGAGAGATGCTTTTTCATGCGCGCCTCCTTGAAGACAGCGGAAATATACCAACCTCGCCCTGCCGATGTCAAAGGCGAGGGCCTTCCCGTTCCCGGCCCATCTGCTCTATAATAGGAAAATCATGAAAGCCGCCTTCCTGATCGGAGTTCGCTCCATGGAGATCCGCGAGGCCCCGGCGCCTCGCGTCGCCCGGGACGACGACGTCCTCGTCCGGAGCAAAGCCGTCGGAGTTTGCGGCAGCGACCTCCACTACTATCTCTCCGATTCCGTCGGCAGCGACCGCGTGTCCTACCCTTTCATTCCCGGGCACGAGTGCGCGGGCGTCGTCGAGGAGGTCGGCCGGGGCGTCACCCGGGTCAAGCCGGGCGACGCCGTCGTCATCGAACCGGCCGTCTCCTGCGGGACATGCGACCAGTGCCGGACGGGGCGGCCTCACACCTGCCGGAGACAACTCTTTATCGGGCACTACGGCGAGCTCACCGGCGGCATGGCCGAGTTCGCCCTCGTCCCGGAGCGCAACTGCGTCCCTCTTCCGGTCAAGATGAGCTTCGTTCAGGGAGCGCTGGCCGAGCCGCTCTCGATCGCCCTCTACGCGGCCGGGCTGGCCGGGTCGGTGCGGGGAAGAGCGGCGGCCGTTCTCGGGGCCGGCCCGATCGGGCTGTGCGCGGCCATGGCTCTCAAGGCGGAAGGTGCCGGCGCCCTTTACGTGACGGACAAGGTCGAGGCCCGGGTCGAGGCCGCCGGAACGGCCGGGGCCGATTGGACCGGCAACCCCGATCGCGAGGACGTCGTCGCCGAGATCCTTGGCCGCGAGTCCCTCGGCCTCGATTTCGTCTTCGAGTGCTGCGGCGACCAGGCGGCCCTCGACCAGGCCGTAGCCCTGCTCAAGCCCGGCGGCACGATCGTCGTCGTCGGCATCCCCTTCGAACCTCGCGTGTCCTTCGACAGCGGCAAGCTCCGGCGCAAGGAGATCCGCGTTCAGAGCGTCCGCCGCCAGAACAAGTGCCTGGAGAAGGCCGTGGGCATGATCCACACGGGACGGGTTAAGGTCGATTTCCTGGCCACGCATTTCTTCAAGCTCGAGGAGGCCCGCGAGGCTTACGAGATCGCAGCGGCCCGACGCGACGGGGTCATCAAGGCCATCGTCGAGCCCTGAAGCACCGGGCCGTGCTAACGGCTCACTTCATTTTCTCGCGCATCTTGGCCTTGATTTGGACACGATTATCGTCGATGAGCTTGTCGATGAAATCCCCGTGTTCCGATCCGCCGTCCCGGAAATATGGGATCCAGGCACTCGCGTCGATGGAATATTCCGGCTTCACGTGAGGCGATTTGGCCTTCAAAGATGAGACTCAGGTCCAGCCGACGTTCGACCACACTCTTTTGACCCCGGCATTCGAGTCCAGGGATCTGTCATTTCAGCGGAGCGGTGTCGGTCAGCCCCAGCCGCAACTTCAAGAGGCCACGATTCACGGCGGCCGGCAGATCCGACTTGATCAAGTCGAGGTCATCCGGGGAAGGGTCTTCGTTCAGGACTTCCACGCCGACCGAACGGTTACGACCGGAATTTTTGGCGATGAGCAGGGCCTTATCGGCGATCTGGACCGTTTCCTCCCAAGTCAAGAGGTGGGCTTTGCGGACAAAGAAGGGGAACGCACAATAGCCGATGGAAATCGTTTTGGAAATGGAGTTTTCGGCGATCAAGAACGGAGTGCCCGTCACGGCTCGGCGCAATCGCTCGGCCAGCAATTCGGCGGCTTCCGTGTCGTTTTCCCTCGACATCACCAGGAACTCCTCGCCGCCCCATCGGGCCAGCGCATCGCTGGACCGGACGGTGTGGTTGAAACGTTTGCTGATTTCCTTGAGCAACTGGTCTCCGGCGTCGTGTCCGAACGTATCGTTGACGCGCTTGAAAAAATCGATGTCGATCATCAGGAAGCCGAGGGAGTTGGAGGATCGTTCCGCCGGTTTACGGAAGGTTTGGCGGACGGCCAAAGCCGCGTCCGTCTTCATCCGGTCCTGGAAATAACGGCGGTTGTAGAGGCCGGTCAGGGAGTCTGTGATGGACAGCTTTTCCATTTCAAGATGGGCGTCCTGTAATTCCTTGGTCCGGAGTCGGACCAGGACTTCGAGTTCGTTCCTCTTGTTGATGATCGCCCGCATCCGGATTCGGATGCCAGACATCACCACAAGGCCGATCGCCAAAACCAGGATGGTTTTGAACCACCAGGTTCTCCATACCGGCGGAATTACGGTGATCGATAAGACGGCCCCTCGTTCATTCCACAGCCCGTCGTCGTTCGAAGCTTTGACGACGAACCGATAATTCCGCGGAGGAAGATTCGTGTATGAGGCGAAACGGCGCGTTCCCACGGGATTCCAGTCCACGTCGAATCCTTCCAATTTATAGGCGTACCGGTTCTTTTCCGGGGCCAGGAAACTCAAGGCGGCAAATTCAATAGAAAGGACCCGATCCTTGGCGGTCAGGGTGATCTGCTCGGTGACGTTGATGGCTTTGTTGAGAATCCTCCGGCCGTTGATGGTGTTCCCGATCCGCACTTCTTTGTTCAGAATCTGGATCCCGGTGAACACCACCGGCGGGAGGAAAGGATTGTCAGCTATGCTTTGCGGCTTAAAGACGTTGTAACCGGTGATGCCGCCGAAGTACATCCAGCCGCTGGGACCTCGGTAATAAGCGCCGCCGTTGAATTCCATGTTCTGCAATCCGTCGCTGACGTCGTAGTTCTTGCAGATCAATAGCTTCGGATTGAATTTAGAAATGCCCTGGTTGGAACTCATCCAGAGGTTCCCGGCGTCATCCTCGAGAATACCGTAAATGGTATTATTGGCGAGTCCGTCGGCCTGGGTGTAGCTATGAAACGTCTCTTGACGCGGATCGAAACGGTTGAGGCCTCCTCCGTTGGTTCCGATCCAAAGAATTCCCTCCTTGTCGATATGGAGGCAGAGAATATAATTGTTGTTGAGGCTGTTCGGGTTTTCTTCCTGAGCTCTGAAGTGGCGGAACAATCCCGTTTGGGGATCAAATCGGTCCAAGCCGGCGCCGAACGTCCCGATCCACAGAATCCCGGATTGGGCGTCTTCGGCCAGAGCCCAGACGCGGTTGAGGGAGAGGCCGTTCGGGTCTCGCGAATCCGCCAGATACTGGGTGAATCGGCCGGTCGAGGGATCGAAATGATTGAGTCCGCCCCCTTCCAGACCGATCCAGAGGCCGCCGTCGCGGCTTGGGCGGAGAATCCGGATGTTGTCGTGACTCAAGCTGTGGGGGTCGTCGGGTCGATGCTGGAAGCAGGTGAAGGTCCGGTCAGCTGGGTTGAAGCGATTCAATCCGCCGCCGTAGGTTCCCATCCAGATGGTGCCTCGACTGTCCTTGATGATGGAATAAACCTGATTGGCGCTGAGGCTGGCCGGATCGTTCGGATTGGAGGCGAGAACGACCGTCGTTCCCCGCTTCCGATCGATGATGTTGATCCCACCCGATTCGGCGCCTAAAAACAAACGGTCGGGGCCGTCCTCCAGGAAGGCGCGGATTTGGTTGTTTGTGATACTTTTGGGATCCTGGGGATTCGTCTGGATATGCAAAAACCGGACGGAGCTTTTTTGGAAATAGTCCACTCCGCCCCCGTACGATCCGATCCAGATCAGTCCCGAACGATCCTGATAGATCGAAAGGATCCGGTTGGCGCTGATGCCGTTCGGATCGGCGGGATCGAATATCGAATGAGTGAAATCGTCCGTCTCCCTGCGATAGCGGTTGAGCCCGCCTTCGTTGGTGCCGATCCAGAGATCGCCGTCTCTGTCCTCATGGACGCAATTGACCCAATCGTCGCTCAGGCTGAACGCGCTTTTCGGCTCGCGTGTATAGTGGGTGAACAGCCCGCGCCCGGGATCTAGCCTGTCCAAACCGTTCGGTGTACCGATCCAGATTTCGCCGTTCCGATCCTGGGCTAGGGACAGGACGTCGTTGCTGGCGAGGCTGTCCCGTTGGGAGGGATTATGAACAAAGGTGGTCCATTCTCGGCTCTTGACGTCTCGATACCGGAGTCCGCCGCCGTACGTCCCGACCCAGATCGAGCCGTTCCGATCCTGAATAATCGTCCGGATGTCGTTGGCGGCCGCGGCTTCCCGGTCTGTTCCCTCGAACAGGACCCGGGTCAGGCGGGTTCGGTCCGCGTTCAGGGTGTGCAGGCCTCGGTCCGTTCCGATCCAGAGAACGCCATCCAGGTCCTCCGAAAGGGAACGGATCCGGTTGGAGATCAGGGCTTCCGGATTGTCGGGTTGGGCCATGAAACGTTTGAACCGTTCGGTTTCCCGGTCGAAGCAGTTCAAGCCGTTATCGGTGCCGAACCAGATCTTCCCCTGCCGATCCTCTCGGATGCAATTGATCCAATTATTGCTGATGGAATCAGGATTTCCCTTCTCGGGACGTAAAATCCTCATGGTATAGCCGTCATAACGGTTGGCCCCTTCTTCGGTGCCGAACCACATGAATCCCTGCTGATCCTGAGCGACCGTGAAGACCGAGCTCTGGGAGAGTCCTAGGGCGATCGATACGTTGCGGAACCGTATCTTCCCTTGGGGGAAGGCGGTTGATGAGATTATCAGCGAAAGGATCCAAATGAATCCGCCGGATTTAAGCCGGCGGGCGTTGATGATCATTGAAAACCTCTGATGCGCCAGGAAATTTCGTTTTCATGGCGAGCGCGAACCCGGATCACAAGGCCGGAACTCATCCGTTTCCTCACGAAATGATGATATCTCCGGCGGCGAACCATCGTCAAGAACAATAAAACAGCCAGGACAGGGCCTTCCCCCTGGATGACCGCTCCGTGCGGCTGCGGAACTGCCCAGGCGAAGGCAGCCCGCCTCACGACCCATCGATAGCCGACCTTGCCCTCCCGATCCGGGAGCAAGAGCCGCTCCAGGGCCGGCTCCGGCCGAACCATGACGGACTCTTCTCTATTGCCAAGGCTGCTTAATGCCTTGATACGAGCGATCATTCGAATTATCAAAAGCTTTAAGGGAAACGTGATAGTCGTATTAAATTCCGTCGAGAACAATCTCGCCCTTTGATCCCTGCCCATGAATCTTGCAGCGATTCCCTGCCCCTAAAGGACGGCAACGCCGGGCCAAAAGGGCCTTCTCAGCACATGGGCGAAAAAAGAATCAAGAGTCGGGGTCACGGCCAGAGTGTGATAAAAACCGCCGAGGCGGCAGGGTAGACGGTCCGATGGCCCGAGACGACCCGGTTTAACCGGCGATGAGCCGGAACTTGGCCGTAATCGGGACGCTCGCTCTGAGCATGACCCAGACGGGACAGAAACGTTCCTCCGATAGGGCGAAGGCTTTTTCGACCGATGAGCCTTCGATACGGCCGCTCCGGAATTCGAAATCGAGCTCGACCGACGTGAGGACCGTCGGGTGGACCTCCCGCTTCTCGCCGCGGGCGCGAACGGTCAAGTCCTTGACGTCCTGGCCCATCCGCTTCAAAAGCCCAACGACGACCTGGCTGCTGCATCCAGCCAAACTTGTGAGCAGCAGTTCGAGAGGCGAATAGCCGTCGATCGCCTCCCCTTCGGGAGTGAAGTCAATGGCCACGGGCTTTCCGGCCCGGCCCGACTTGCCGTCAAAACGCATCCCGCTCTTGAATACGACCTCGGTTTGGACTTCTTTCGCCATCCTTTTCTATCCCTTTCGACCCTTCAGGTTTCTTGGCAGGGGCCCTTCCGTTTTTCTCTGCCTTAGCGTCTTTAAAGTATCGCGCAACACGGGAAGGACGAGGAGGTCTTTGGGCCGCCCGACGGTTTCCTTGCTCGTGATGATCCGGGCCAAGTCAAGGACGCTAACCCTCAGCGTTCCCAGGGCGACTTTGAAGGAATTCTTTTTCTCTTCGGCGAAGCTCTCGAGGCCTGGCATCGTCAGGACGATATCGAAAAGCTTAACGGCGTCGCCCGCGAACGTCGGCGGATTCTGGGCGAAGGACGGGACCATGATCCCGCCCGACTTCCGGAGGGCCGTCTGGATGCCTGGATCTTTCAGGTCTTCGAACCACAGGTCGATGTCCTGGGTCACCACGGGCGCGCCTTGGAGGGCCGCGGCGGCCGCGCCGACGAGCATGAATTCGACTTTATGCCGTTTCAGCTCTCGGAGGAACGCGATTTCTTTGTTGGTGAAGATCAGGTTTTCGGGCACGGAGGAGACTCCTTCGCAGACGCTCGATCGGCTTTTCTTCGAGAAGAAGAAGCGTGTGGCGGATATTGTCCCGGTCCATCGAAGGGTCGTTCCCGGCGATCCGGTCGGCCGCCTCGAGGAGACGGAGCGCCCGGCGCGATCTCCGGTCGGCTTCTTCGAGGAGGGCCGAAGGCCGGACGCCGAGGGCGGCGGCCAACGCGTCGATGGAGCGAGGGAGGACGGACTCTTTATCGATCAAATGGTAATACGCGGTCTTGCTGACCCCGGCACGCTTCAAGAGGGCGTTGAGGGACAGGCTTCGAGCTCCGCTGAGCGTTTTAACATTTTCCCCCGAGAGGCGCATATAGAAACGGTACTATTATTTAGTACCATTGTCAAGGCCCGACTTATCCTACACTCCCGCCGCCAAGGCCAAGTGAAAGGAAGGGGACAGCCCCTAGAGTTCCTGGTGCTCGGTACGGTGGATGATCTCGTTCTGGAGCTCGTTGCTGCAGTCGACGAAATAGTCGCTGTAGCCGGCGACGCGGACGATGAGGTCGCGGTGTTTTTCGGGATGGGCCTGGGCCTCCCTCAACAGGTCGGCTGTGACGACATTGAACTGGATGTGATGGCCCATCATCCGGAAGTAGGACCGGACCAGGTCCTTGACTGCGGCCAATCCCGTGTCGTCGGCCAGGAGCTGGGGCGTGAACTTCTGGTTGAGGAGCGTCCCGCCCGTCCGGATATGGTCCATCTTGCCGAGCGACTTGATGACGGCCGTCGGGCCCTTGCGGTCGGCGCCCCGGACCGGTGAAACGCCTTCAGAAACGGCATCCCCCGCGAGCGCCGCCAGCCGCTTTTTGGCGTCGGCCAGGGCCGGCAGGTCCGGGTCGCCGTCTTTCCAGATCTCGAGGAACCGGTCGTAGTATTCCCGGGCCTCCGCGGTTTGCCCTTTCTGCTCGTAGAGCCTCCCCAGCTCGTAGCGGGCGAGAATCCAATTCTCCTGGGCCTCATAGCCCAGCGGCTCTATCTTGAGGAATTCCAGGTATTTTTCAATGGCCTTGTCGTTGTCGCCTTTTTTCATGAAAGCATAGGCGAGGTTTTCCTCGACCTCTCTCGCACCGAGGCTGGCCGCAAGGGAGAAGGATTCGACGGCTTCATCATACTTCTTTTCGGACAGGGCGACTTCGCCCTTGAGCCGGTGGAAAGACGCCTGGTCGCCCCGGTTGCTCCTGGCGACGCCGGAGGCGGCCAGAAGGTCTCCCATCCGCGATTCCAGCTCCGCAAGCTGCAGCCGGGCCTCCGGTATCCGGCCCGCCCGGGCATAGACTCTTCCGACAAGATAGAGGAAGAACGGCTCGATCTTCAGCTGTTTCTGGATATCAAGGACCGCTTTCATTTCCTTTTCGAAACCTGCTTCCCGGCCTTTTTGAGCGTAGGTCGAGGCCAGGTAGAGATGCTCCCTCATCTCGCTGAGCCTTTGCTTGATGGCTTTGTTCAAGACGGCCGCCTCGCGGAAGCACGGCTGGGCCGCGGAGTACTTGCCCAGGTACGTATTCAGCAATCCGAGCGAGCGATAACCCTTGGCCTTTTTGCCGGCTTCGCTCTGTTGGGTCATCATCTCGAATGTCCGAAAGGCATCGGGGATCCTGCCCATCTTGACCAACAGAAAGCCGTATTCGTTGTTGACGAAGGTGCCCGCGGCCTCCTCCGGCCTTAGCTGAAAAGCCCTCTCGTAGTTATCCAGGGCTTCCTTTTTATTCCCCAAGCCTTGATAGCAGGTGGCGATATTGACGTAAGCGCCCGAGGACGAACTGTCGAGGGCGACGACCTTTTGAAATGCCTCGATGGCCTGGTCTAAGCGGTTGGTGACCTGATAGGCGTAGCCGAGACGATACCAGACACCCGGGTCGTCGGGATACTGGACCAGGTAGGCCTTGTAGTTCTCGATCCCCTGGTCGCGGTTTCCGCGCCAATCCTCGACGAAGGCCCGGATCAGGAGCTGTTCCCGGGTCGTCAGGCGGTCGAGGAGGCTGAGGGCCTTCAGGAAATGCTCCTCCCCCTTGGCCCGGTTGTTGTCGATGTAATATTTCATCCCGAGCTCGGCGTGGGCCATGGCGAAATCGGGGTCCAGTTCGATGGCCTGTTGGAGAAGCCCGAAGGCCGTATCACTGGAGGCGAGCCTGGCGTCGGTGAAGTATTTCAGGGCTTCGAGCGACGACGTGGTCGCCCTCGGCAGAGGCATTTTTTGCCGGGAAAGCCGGCTCATGGACTCTCCCAGTTCGCGGCGGACTTTTCTGGCCATCTCATCTAGGGCCCTGAGGACATCGTCCTTTCCTCCGGCCTGAGAACTCAGCGAGAAAACGGCCGTCTGCGTGTTGGGGTCGACGATCTTGCCCGACAGAAGATAATTGTCGCCGATCTGGCTGATCTGGCAGGTCAGCAGGCCCTTGATACCCTCCCGCAGGGCGACCTCCCGCCCGATGGCCTCGTCCACCTTCTTGACGTCCTCACGGCGCATCCGCTTCAGCGTTTCCTGGACCCGGTTACGGGGAAAGATATTGACGTATTGGGACTGCTGGATCCCCACCGTTAATGCTGTTTCCAGGGAGCCTTCGAAGACGGAGTCGCCGGTCATGTTCTCGAAATCGGTGATGAGGATCCAGTCGCGCTCCTGGAAGGCCAGGGCCTTGGCGGCCGAAGCGAAAAAGACCTGTTTGGCCAGCCAGGCCGCGCCGATGATGGCGGCGACGAGGACGGCCACGACGAGGGCTACGCGCGCCGGTCTGCGGAATTTTGATGCTTTTGGTCTGGCTCCGGGGCCCTGCAGGATCGCCTTTAACTCCGCGTGAACGGCCGACATGGATTGAGTTCGGCGCCCGGGGTCTTTGGCCAGCATTTTAACCAGGCTCGCCTGGAGACGTTCGGGCACGCCCTGGATAAGCCCGGAAACCGGCGGCGGATCTTCGCTCAGGATGGCGCTGACCGTGGTCAAGCCGCCCTCTTTCTTGAAGGGATGCACCCCGGTCAGCATTTCGTAGAGCACGACCCCGAAGGAAAAGATGTCCGTTCGCAGGTCCAGGGATTTTCCCTGAAGCTGCTCCGGCGACATATAGGCGGGTGTTCCCGGGGAGGTGCCGGACTCGGTCAAGGTCGCGAGGTCATCACCACCGGGCACCGGCGCCCGGCCGCCGACCACCGGCTTGGCCAGGCCGAAGTCCATGACCTTAGCATGTCCGTTGTCCATCAGCATGATGTTGGCCGGTTTGATATCGCGGTGGATCAGCCCCCGGTCGTGCGCCTTTTGGAGGGCTTCGGAAACCTCGACGGCGATCGACAGCGCCTCGGGAAGAGGTACGGGCCCGGCCGCGATACGATCCCGCAGATTGATGCCCTCGACATACTCCATGGCGAAGAAGAGGCGGCCCTCGCTTTCGCCGACTTCATGGATGCTGCAGATATAGGGATGGTCCAGAGCCGCGGCGGCCCTTGCCTCGTACGCGAAGCGGCCCCGGGCCGCCTCGTTCCGATACATGTCTTCGGGCAGGAATTTGAGGGCCACCTTCCGCGACAGGGTGGTGTCCTTGGCCAAGTAGACCTCGCCCATGCCCCCACGCCCAAGCTCTCCGAGGATTTCATACTTGCCGGCGAAATTTTCCCCGGCCTTGAGAGCCTCCGGAGGCGGCTGAAGCGTCATCGTCGGGAGGTTGCCGTTCTCCACCGCGCCCCCGAGCCGAGTGCCGCAGTCCGAGCAAAAGTGCGACGTCCCGGAGTTTGTCGCCCGGCACTTGGGGCATTTGACAGGCATTCGTCTCCCCGTTCAGGATAGATTAACTGATTATTGTCTCTTAAGCAGGCTGAAGCCCGGAGTTGCAGATTGGATGAAAAGATTCTCCCCTACAGAGCACCCTTGAATACTACGTGGCCCGCCGGAAGATGTCAAGAATCCCACTAAAGAGAGGGGGCTAGGCCGCCGGGCCGCGTGCCCTTTGGAAGCGAACTGGAAGTCCGGGGGCAAAGGACCGGTTTTTATCCTTCGTTAAGCCGGTACTTGGCCGTGATGGGGACGCTCGCTTTGAGCATGACCCAGACGGGACAGAAACGTTCCTCCGACAGGGCGAAGGCTTTTTCGACCGATGATCCTTCGATACGGCCGCCCCGGAATTCGAAATCGAGCTCGACCGACGTGAGGACCGTCGGGTGGATCTCCCGCTTCTCGCCGCGGGCGCGAACGGTCAGGTCCTTGACGTCCTGGCCCATCCGCTTCAAGAGCCCGCCGACGACCTGGCTGCTGCAGCCGGCCAGGCTCGTAAGCAACAGTTCGCGGGGCGAATAGCCGTCGATCGCCTCCCCTTCGGGAGTGAAGTCGACGGCCACGGTCTTGCTGGCCCGGCCTGAAATTCCGTCGAACCGCATCCCGCCCTTGAACACGACCTCGGTTTGGACTTCTTTCGCCATAGGGAGCTCCTTCCGGCCGTCGGCCGCCACGCTGATGGAGGTAGTATCCAACATGGTTATGTACGGCGTCAATGCGAGGCGGCGGCCGAAGCCAAGCGATGGAAGAGGGACAGCTCCTAGAGTTCCTGGTGCTCGGTGCGGTGGATGATCTCATTCTGGAGCTCGATGCCACAGTCGACGAAATAATCGCTGTAGCCGGCGACCCGGACGATGAGGTCGCGGTGCTTCTCGGGCTGGGCCTGGGCCTCGCGGAGGAGGTCGGCCGTGACCACGTTGAACTGGATGTGGTGGCCCATGAGCCGGAAGTAGGACCGGACGAGGTCCTTGACTGCAGTGAGGCCGGTATCATCGGCCAGGAGCTGGGGTGTGAACTTCTGGTTGAGGAGCGTCCCGCCCGTCCGGATGTGATCCATCTTGCCGAGCGATTTGATGACGGCCGTCGGGCCCTTGCGGTCGGCGCCCTGGACCGGTGAAACGCCTTCGGAAACGGCGTCCCCCGCCAGCCGCCCGTCCGCCGTGGCCCCGGTCATCTTTCCGAAATAGATGTGGGCCGTCGTCGGCAGGAGGTTGATCCGGTAGGTGCCGCCGCGCGGCGTCGGCCGGCCGTCGACCGCCTCGAAGTAGGCCTCGAACACGCGCGTCATCAGGCTGTCGGCGTAGTCGTCGTCGTTGCCGAACTTGGGCGTCCGGTTGAGGACGCGCTGGCGGAGCGCTTCGTAGCCGACGAAATTCTTTTCCAGAGCGCCGAGCATCTCCCTCATCGTGAAGTGCTTGTTGTCGTAGACGTTATAGCGGATGGCGCTGAGGATGTCGGTGATCGTGCCCACGCCGACCCCCTGGATGTAGTTCGTATTGTAGCGGGCGCCGCCGGCGTGGTAGTCCTTGCCGTTCTTGACGCAGTCGTCGACGAGCACCGACAGGAAAGGCGCCGGCAGGTACGTGGCAAAGAGCTTCTCGATGACGTTGCTTCCCCGGACCTTGACGTCCACGAAATGACGGATCTGCTTCCGGAAGGCTTCGAAGAGCTCGTCGAAGGTCTTGAACGTCGTCGGGTCGCCCGTCTCGAGGCCGATCCTTTTGCCCGTCCTCGGGTCGACGCCGTTCCCCAGGGTGATCTCGAAAACCTTGGGCAGATTGAAATACCCCGTCAGGATGTAGGCCTCTTTGCCGAAGGCCCCGGTCTCGACGCAGCCGCTGGCCCCGCCGTTCCTGGCGTCGACGACCGACTTGCCCTGCCGGACGAGCTCCTGGACGATGGCGTCGGTATTGAAGATCGAGGGCTGGCCGAAGCCGGTCTTGACGATCTTGAGCGCGCGCAAGAGAAACGCGTCCGGCCCCTTGGCGCTGATCTGGACCATCGAGCTCGGCTGGAGGATGCGCATCTCCTCGATGACGTCGAGGATAAGGAATGACAGTTCGTTGACGCCGTCCGTCCCGTCCTCCTTCAAGCCGCCCAGGTTGATGAGGGCGAAATCGGTGTAGGTGCCGCTCTCCTCGGCCGTAACGCCTACCTTTGGCGGCGCGGGCTGATTGTTGAACTTGACCCAGAAGGCCTGGAGGAGCTCCCGGGCACTCTCCTTCGTCAGCGTGCCGTCGGCCAAACCGCTCTGGTAGAACGGCGCGAGATGCTGGTCGAGCCGGCCGGGATTGAAGGAGTCCCAGGTGTTGTATTCGGTGATGACGCCCAGGTGGACGAACCAATAGGCCTGGAGGGCCTCCCAAAAGTCGCGCGGCGCGTGGGCCGGCACCCGGTCGCAGACCTCGGCGATGCGCTCGAGCTCCTTCTTGCGCCCCGCCTCCTTTTCGCTCTTCGCCAGCTCGCGGGCCTTCTCGGCGTGCCGGCGGGCGAAGGCGACGATGGCCTCGACGCTCACGGCCATGGCCTTGAGCTCTTCCTGCTTGTCGTAAGCCGCCGGGTCGCTCATGAAGTCGAGCCCGGCCAGGGCCGCTTCGATGTCCTTCTTGAAATCGTTCATGCCCTTCTTGTAGATCTTGCCGTCGAGGACGGTGTGCCCCGGGGCGCGCTGTTCCATGAACTCGGTGAAAACACCGGCTTCGTAGGCGTCGATCCATTCCTTGGTCATCTCGGCGAAGATGCGTTCCCTCTGCGAGCGGCCCTTCCAGAAGGGGATGATCTCCTCGGCATAGACCCGCCGCGTTTCGTCGTCCGAGGCGAAAGCGGTCTTTTTCCGGTCGTTGAGGTACTGGAGGTCCTGGAGGGAATGGATGCAGACCTCGGGGTAGGTCGGCGTCGCCTTGGGCGCCGGGCCGCGCTCGCCGACGATGAGCTCGCCGGCGTTGAGGACGATTCGCTTATTTTCCATGATGTGCTTGAAGGCCAGGGCGTGCCGCATCGTAGCCGAGAGGGAGCCCGCCTCGGGTCTCCGATAAAATTCGGTGATGAGCTTGGCCCGCTCGCCGCTGATCGTCGGCTTGGCCTCGAGCGTCTGTTGTCTTAACTTCTTGATGCGTTCGTTCATGGTCATCCTCCGCGCCGGACCTCGAAACCCGCCTCCCGAAAGGCATCCTCGATGGCGACGATCCGCTCCTCGGAAGGGCTCTCGAATTTCCGGAAATGGGACTCTTGGCCGATTCGGCGGGCCTTTTCGAGGCCGCCGGAATGATAAGGCAGGATACCAATCCGTCGGATTCTTTTTAGGGACTTAAGAAGCACGATCGTCCGCCGGATGTTTTCGTCGTCGTCGTTGACGCCTGCGACAAGCGGGATACGAACCCAGACTTCGGTCCGGCCCGCGGCCAGACGCCTCAGGTTTTCGATGATGGGCGCGTTCGAAACGTCTGTGAGCTCTTTGTGCCGGGCGTCGTCCATGCACTTAAGGTCATAGAGGATGAGGTCCGTCTTCGAGGCCAAGCGATCGAGGACTCCGTTCCGGGAGAGGCCGGCGGTGTCCACGGCCGTGCGGATGCCCCGGGAGCGGCAACCATCGAGGAGCACCTCGGCGAAATCCGCCTGGACGAACGGGTCTCCGCCCGTGAGCGTGACGCCGCCGCCGGATTGGTCATAGAAGATCTTGTCCCTTTCGATCTCGGCCAGGACGTCTTCGACGCTCATCTCGCGGCCGACGACCTGCATGGCGTCGTAGAGGCAGGCTTCGGCGCACTTGCCGCAGAGGTCGCACTTCGCCCGGTCGATAACGACGGCGCCCGCGGCATCCTTGGCAATGGCGCCTTTTGGACACGCTTTGATACACGCGTAACAACGGGTGCATCGGCCCGGCCAATGCATGAGCTCGAATTCGGAGCTGATGCTTTCGGGATTGTGACACCAGAGACAGCGCAAGAAACAGCCCTTGAGGAAGACGGTCGTCCGGATGCCCGGCCCGTCGTGGATCGAGTAGCGCTTGATGTCGAAAACTCTGCCTGTCACGCTAAATCCTCTGCGGTTCCATTCAATATCCGCCTCTCGGCCCTCTATTTAGTCGTAATATATCAGATATCAGACCGCAATTCAAGCTTTATTTTAACGAAACTTCTACACTTTTCCCATGATTTAGTATAAGAATCCATTTCCGGGGGCATCCGGCCGCCCCGACAGGAGCCGGCGCCGACCCCGGGAGAAGACATCATGCCCGAACGCCCCGCCTATAACATGCGCTTTATCTGGACGACGACACTCGTCTCGGCCATGGGGGGGCTGCTCTTCGGCTACGATTGGGTCGTCATCGGCGGGGCCAAGCCCTTCTACGAAAAATTCTTCAACCTGACGACGCCGTCGCAGGTGGGCTGGGCCATGTCGAGCGCCCTGGTCGGCTGCCTCGTCGGAGCACTCGTTTCCGGCGGTCTGAGCGACCGCTTCGGGCGCAAGAAGCTTCTCATCCTGGCCGGTTTCCTGTTCACGATCTCGGCCGTCGGGACCGGGCTGGCGCCCGACTTCACCGTCTTCGTAGTTTTCCGCCTCGTCGGAGGAGTCGGGATCGGCCTGGCCTCGAACCTCTCGCCGATGTATATCGCCGAGATCTCCCCGGCCCCGGTGCGGGGAAAATTCGTCTCCGTCAACCAGCTGATCATCGTCATCGGCATCCTGGCCGCCCAGCTCGTCAACTGGCTCATCGCCAGGCCCGTGCCGGCCGGGGCCACGGCCGCCGAGATCCTCGCCTCCTGGAACGGACAGACCGGCTGGCGCTGGATGTTCGCCGTCGAGGCCGTCCCCGCTCTCCTCTTCTTCCTGCTGATGTTCCTCATCCCGGAGAGCCCGCGCTTGCTGGTCAAGAGCGGACGCGAGGCCGAAGCCGAAAAGATCCTGGCCCGAGTCGGCGGGAAAGGATTCGCCGGCGAGGCCCTGGGCGAGATCCGCGACACCTTGGCCGCCGGCGAGACCGGGAAGGTCCGCATTCGTTCTCTATTTGGGCCGGGCCTGGCCAAGGTGCTCGTCGTCGGCGTCGTCCTGGCCGTCTACCAACAGTGGTGCGGCATCAACGTCATCTTCTACTACGCCGATGAGATCTTCACCGCCGCGGGCTACGGCGTGAGCGGCGTCCTCTTCAACATCGTCATCACCGGCACGGTCAACCTGATCTTCACCCTCATCGCCATCCGCCTCGTCGACAGGTTGGGCCGAAAGCCCCTGATGATGGCCGGCTCCGCGGGTCTGGCCTTCATCTTCGGCCTCATCGGCGCGAGCTACGCCCTCCATAGCCGCGGCGTGCATCTCCTGGCCCTCGTCGTCGTCGCCATGGCCCTCTATGCCTTGTCCCTCGCCCCTGTGACCTGGGTCCTCCTCTCCGAGATCTTCCCCAACCGCATCCGGGGCGCGGCCATGTCCGTCTCGACCTTTTCCCTCTGGTCGGCTTGTTTCGTTCTGACCTACACCTTCCCCCTCCTCAACAAGGGTCTCGGCCCGGCCGGGACGTTCTGGATCTACGCCGGGATCAGCGTCCTCGGTTTCATTTTCATCCGGTCCCGCGTCCGGGAAACCAAGGGAAAAACCTTGGAACAGATCGAGCGGGAGTTCGTCGGGTAATCAACTATTTAGCCAATTAGCGAGCCCTTCGCGTACTCTGAAAAAAGAAATAGTCGCCCGCCTACTACGTATCTTATTGATATATAAGAGACTTTACATATGCATCCCGGTTAATAAAAAGCACTAGGAGACTACCATTCCACCAGTCGGGGAATATGTTATAGAATGATAGTAATTTAGTTCTTAGAACGTCATTATTATTGAAGACATGATAGAAAACAATTTCGATATTCAATTTATTGCGGATCTTGCCCTAAGAGAGAAGCAGATTCAACAAGAGTATCGCCCGATTATTGCTGTTCATAAATGGTTTGCCCGTCGCCCCGGAACGTTGTTTCGCGGGCTGCTCCTAGCAGAATTCTCGGAAGTTCCCATTCGTGAATCATTTTATTGCGCTAACCATTTCAGAGGGATACGAATTGCGGACCCATTCATGGGCGGTGGAACCCCGCTTTTAGAGGCGAATCGGATGGACTGTGATGTCCTTGGCTTTGATATCAACCCGATGGCCTATTGGATTGTTAAGCAAGAAATTGAACATCTCGATCTTAAGGCCTATATCAAGTCAGCTGATTCTTTAAGAAGAAGCATTTCGAATGAGGTTGGACAGCTTTATAAGACCACGTGCGAAGTTTGTGGCGCAGACAACGCAGACGTTAAGTATTTTCTTTGGGTAAAACATATTCCATGCAAAAATTGCCAGGCCACAATTGATCTTTTCCCTGGCTATTTACTTGCCGATAATACACGTCACCCAATGAACGTATTCGTTTGTCCGTCGTGTGGACAGTTAACTGAAACCATAGATAGACATAATCCCGGCCTCTGCCGAAGCTGCCATATGCGCCTTTCTCTTGATGGGCCAGCTAAGCGTAATCGATGCGCTTGTAAGACTTGCGGGACTATTAACGATTACCCAAATGCGACGCTTGGGGCGCCCCTTCATAGGCTCTTCGCAATAGAATATTACTGCTCGTCTTGTAAGAATAGGCACATTGGCCGATATTTCAAAGCACCAGATTCAACAGATATCTCCCGGACTGAAGAATCTGCACAGAGATGGGCCAAGATGGACCCAGTGCTTGTCCCCGAAGAGCAGATACCCACCGGGGATGAGACGAACCGTTTACATCGCTGGGGCTATCGCAGATATCGTGAGATGTTCAATTCAAGACAGTTACTTGGTCTGGAGCTATCTGCGCGCATGATCTCCGGTATACCAAATGAACGTCTGCGCAACGCCCTCGCGACCAATCTTTCGGATTTATTGCGATATCAAAATATGCTATGCCGATATGATACGATGGCCCTAAAGTCCCTTGATATTTTTTCTGTTCATGGGTTCCCTATTGGTCTCATCCAATGCGAGTCTAATTTATTAGGAATAATTGATAATAATAGAAATGTGTGTATTGGAAGCGGAGGATGGGCAAATATCATAGAAAAATTTCGGAAAGCTAAGGCTTATTGTGACAGCCCATTTGAGATAAAACACATCGGACGGACGAAGAAAGTCGTTCCTATCAGCGGTGAATGGATTGGGGACCGCATGAATGGGGAAAGCGTCAATTCCGAGAGGATCGTTGATCTACGGTGCGAAGATGCATCTAAAGCTGAAATCCCGCCAGCTTCGCTCGATGCCGTCTTTACCGATCCTCCTTATTTTAGCAACGTACAATATGCAGAGTTAATGGATTTTTGTTATGTATGGCTTCGTCGTTTGATTGGAGATACTACTCCCGCATTCCAAAAGCCATCAACTCGAAATCCTCAAGAGTTGACCGGCAATGACGATATGGGAAGAGGCATAGATCATTTCGCTGAGGGACTCTCAGCTGTTTTTCGCAGAATGGCATTCGGACTTAAGCCGGGTTCTCCCCTTGCCTTTACATATCATCATAACGAATTAACGGCATATCTCCCGATCGCAGTTGCCATATTGGACGCTGGATTGGCATGTTCTGCCTCCCTTCCTTGTCCAGCGGAGATGGGAGCTTCCATTCATATTAAGGGCACGGGTTCATCGATAATTGATACCATCTTCGTCTGCCGATCGGCTGGCTTGATGCACAAAAAATGGCTCGCCGATTCGGCTTATGGGATAGCGCAACTCGTCATGGAAGATCTTAAACACCTTAAAGCTGGAAATATTAGACCCTCGCCCGGCGACACCAGGTGCATAGCCTACGGACATCTTATACGCCTCGCCATCTGGTCATTACGTAAAGAATGGGACCGGCATGAGGACATTGCTAGCCGAATGCGCAGAGTTTATGTTTGGATTCAGAAGATTGGTGGCTGGCCCGAGGTAGAAAGGCTAATTCATGCCGGAGATTCCTCGTATACAGGAGAGGACTTGCCGCTAATTCTCAATGAACCTGTCAAAGGCTATGGAGAACTCCATGACTTTGTATCCTTTTAAGTCATCATTTGAAGAAATTGAGCGGAATCCAGACCTGTTTGTAGATGCCATCTTTTCAAGTTTAGAATCGGAATTCTTAGTGATGCCAAAAGGCGTGGGCTTTATTGAATATCCAATCTTCGAGTGTGGTTATGAAGTTCTTAAATCATCAACCGCCGGTTTTTCCGAACTCAAGCCGGAGAGGATATTTCCCTTTATTAAATCACAACCGATTTCAATTATTGTCTTGCGCACAATGCTCGGTTTTACCCCACCCGAGTGGGGATATGTAACAACCCAGCGTACAGACTTGAAAATACCTCAGGGTTTTGTTCGGTCTCTCGACCGGAGAATAAGGATGTCCCCGGATAAGCCTATGAAGCTAACCGGAATATCAAAGAAACGCGTAGAAGCATTATTAGAAACTGCATGTCAGATGCTATCTGCAAGTGTGCCAGCGGTAGAAAAGGACCAATTGCATCGCCTGGATAAGGCAGATACAAAGCAGGGGATTAAGAGCATAAAGAATCTCTCAGCGATGGGCGCGCCTTATGCTATGCTCCTTTATGAGCGTTTCTTGGGCCGACCGTTTGCCGGGCACCGGGATTCCGTCAGCGATTTAGTAGGAGATAGTCTTGAGTCGGCCATAGAGGATATTCTTGCGAAAGCTGGAATAAGCGTCCGCAAAACGAAACGCGCGGAAAGGATCGAGGGATTTGACCAATCGCCCGATTTCATTATTCCCAGCGAATTTAATCCGCAGATTATTATCGAAGCAAAAATCACAGAAGATGACGGCACTGCCAGAGACAAAGTGACACGCATTCAACATCTTGGCGAACTCAGCGTTGCGGGACGCCCTAAGAACAAGCCCAAATACGAGGTGATAGCCTGTATCGGCGGCAGGGGCTTTGGTGTACGTCGGGAAGACATGAAAAAAATGATACTGTCCACAAGGGGCAAGGTTTTTACAATAAAAACACTCGGGAACATGATCGACAATACCCGCCTTCATGAATTTCGAACTAAGCAAGGGTAAACTATTTATTCATTATTCTCTGTAACTAAATGAAACACCGGGATCATTGGGCTCTCGTTGCGGATGAGTTCAAGTTCAATATCGAGTCTTCATCTTATTCGGAGAAAGCAAAATGACGTCCGCTTCAAAAATCGAAATTAGCCTTGAAGGCGTGGGCAGAATTCTTATCAATTGCAATGTGAGTGTCCCTATCTACCAACGTTCCTATGCGTGGGAAGATGAGCATGTAACTGACTTGTTTAATGATATCGCAACCGCTATGAAGGCGGGTGCACCGGAATATTTTATTGGTTCGATCGTAACGACCAATAATCAAGCAGCACGAGTTGAAATTGCCGACGGTCAACAGCGACTCGCGACGATAACGATATTGCTTGCCGCTATACGAGATTATTTCTATGAAAAAGGCGACAAAGGACATGCCGATTTAATCACTTCAGATTATCTTCACAAAAGAGAACTTAAAACCCTTACTCCGATTCCAACAATGAAGCTTAATGACATCGATAACAACTACTTTGCGGGCCGAGTTTTGCTACCTCCAGATTCTCCGAAGCGCGTAGAAAGCCCTGCCAATAAATCTCATTTTCGGATAGACAATGCTGCAGCTTTATCAAAAAAGCACATTAAATATATTGCAGCAGCAACTAATGCGACAGATAAGCTCGTAGACCTTGTCACCTATTTAACGGACTCCGTGAAGGTTATTTTGGTACGAGTCCCTGATGATACCAATGCATTTATGATTTTTGAAACTCTCAATGACCGTGGTTTATCACTAGCTATTACGGATCTTCTAAAAAACCACCTATTCGGACTATCTGGGACTAGGCTTAGCGAAGTCCAGATGGCATGGATTAGCACGGTTAGTGTCCTTGAGGGAGCCGACGAGGAGAACATTCTCCTCACTTTTTTGCGTCACTATTGGTCATCACGTTTTGGGCTGGTCCGGGAGAAGGAACTCTATGCAGATATAAAAAAGCGGGTCAGCAACCTGTCACTTGCGGTCGATTTCGCTAAAGAACTCGAACAAAATGCACAAATATACGCAGCAATTGTAAATACCGCTGAGGCTTTTTGGAGCAAATATGGGGATACGTGTAGAAAGCACATGGAAATGCTTAATATCCTCAGAATGATCCAGATCCGCCCTCTCATCTTGTCTGTGCTAAGTACATTTAAAGAAGCAGAAGCCAGAATCGCAATCAAGAATATGCTGTCTTGGTCAGTTCGATTTCTTATTCACGGCGGACTAGGGACAGGTGCGATAGAAACACATTATAGCCAGGCCGCCAAAGCTATCCGAGAGGGAAAGATCACAACGGCCGCCAAGCTCTTTGGTTACCTCAAGTCGGTCATTCCCACGGATGCCAAATTCCGAACTGCTCTCCTATCCGCCTCTGTTTCCAAGGCTTTCCTCGCACGCTACTACCTCCGCGCACTTGAACAACAAGAAGGGGGTTTGCCTGGCGCGGAACTCGTCCCAAATGACAATTCCGAAGTCATCAATCTAGAGCATATCCTCCCCCAAAATCCTTCATCTACGTGGTCGCATTTTCCGGAGGACGAACAAACGCTCTTTTCCGATAAGCTTGGTAATCTAGCCTTGATGACAACAAGAATCAATGCAAAAGCCGGTAACGATGGATTCGCTTTCAAGAAAAAACTCTATGCAAAGTCCGAATTCAGACTAACACAATCTCTGGCAAAGTATTCAAGATGGGATCGACGCAATATTGAGGATCGTCAAGCTCACTTAGCTGATTTAGCCCTGAAGGCCTGGCCAATAAGATGATTTTGGAGGGCCAGATTAATCTACTATCGGAATCTTCTTATCAGAATATTAGCTTCTTAGATGCACCCGTTTGAAACAATCAAACGTCTCTACTCCGAAGAACGGGACGCTTGGCGTAAGCACTACAGGAAGTATTTCAAGTACGCCGCGCGGGCCCTCGGCGTGGGATTCGTCGTCGGCTTCGTCTATTTCATGCTCAGTCCGGGCCAGGAAAAGAAGGCCTTGGAATTCGTGATCCGGGCCCTCAAGGACATCGATCTTCAGGGCACGCCGCTCGCCCTGGCCCTGACCCTTTTCTACCATAATGCCCGCACCTCCGTCGTCGCCGTAGCGGCGGGCATCGTCCCTTTTCTCTTCCTCCCGATTTTCGACCCGCTCCTCAACGGCGGCGTCCTGGGTCTTCTCGTCTCCGTGACGAAACACCAGGGCCTCGACGTCCCCCGGCTCGTCCTGACCAAGATCCTGCCCCACGGCGTCTTCGAGCTCACCGCCGTCCTCTACGCGACGAGCCTCGGGCTCTATCTCTCGACCGGGATGGGGAGGAAGGCCGTCGCCGCTTGGAAGAGGAGGACGAACAAGCCGCCGGCCGGACCGGCCGCCTGCTCCGCCTCTACGGATTTTCTGGAACCTTACCCCGACCGGGTGGCCTCCGAATCCGAAAGCCTGGCCAGGAACATCATCCGCTCGTTCGTCCTCGTCGTCCTCCCGCTTCTTCTCATCGCCGCGCTCATCGAGGGCTTCATCACGCCGAACCTCTGAGCGAAGGGATCAAGAACGGGGACACGTACCGAAAGTACATGTCCCCTCTTCTAGCGAACGCGATCAAGGGGAAGACCGTCGTGAGGCGGCGATGGATGTCACCCCGACCGGCAGGGAGCGGATTCTGAGGAGCGACCGTCAGAAGTACGGCGGAGCGGCCCGGAGCCGCACTTCTGGGAGATATCTGAATCGGGTCTTGGATATCAGGCCTCGGAAGATTTGAAATATTGGAAGATTCCCTGGCCGACCGTCGGGACAGGTCCCCGGGGGGCCGGGGGGCTAGGGGTGATATCCATCGCAAAGCCGAGCGGAGGACTTCCACCGGCGTTTGGGTAACAACCTTGCTTTACTTGACGAAGAACTTGTGCACGGTAACCGTGCGGTATTTCTGCCCCGGTTCGAGGATGGTCGAGGGGAAGTTCGGGTGGTTCGGCGAATCGGGGAAATGCTGGGTTTCGAGGCAGAAGGCGGAGTGCTTTTGGTAGGCCTTGCCGCCCTTGCCGACGACCGTCCCGTCCAGGAAATTACTGGTGTAGAGCTGGATGGCCGGCTGGTCGGTATAGATATCCATCGCCCGGCCGCTTTCCGGTTCCTCGACTCGCGCGGCCCGGGCAGGCGCCCCTCCGTTGAGAACGAAATTGTGGTCGTAGCCGCCTTCGACCAGGGCAATCCGTTCGCCGATGGCGTGCGGCGAAGTGAAGTCGAGCGGCACCCCGGCTACGCTCGCGACCTCGCCCGTCGGAATGAGGGTCACCGCCGAATCGACCGCCGTGTACGTGTCGGCCGCGAGCTGGAGCACGTGGCCGAGGACGTCGCCGTTCCCCTCCCCCTTGAGATTCCAGTAGGCATGGTTGGTCAAGTTGACGGGCGTCTTCTTGTCGGTCTCGGCATGGTACTGGATCACGAGGTCGTCGGTGTTCGTCAGCAAGTAGACGACCGTGACCGCAAGGTTCCCGGGATAGCCCTCTTCCATGTCCTTGCTGAGATAGGTCAGTTTGACGCCCACGCCGTCGGCGTTTTGGATCGGCTCGGACTTCCAGACGACCTTGTCAAAGCCCTTGAGCCCGCCGTGCAAGCTGTTGCCGTTGTTGTTCCGGGCCAGAGCGTATTCCACTCCGTCGAGCGTGAACCGGCCTTTGGCGATCCGGTTGGCGTACCGGCCGACGATGACCCCGAAATACGGATGCGTCCCGAGATATCCTTCAAGGTTATCGAAGCCGAGGATGACGTCAGCGAACTCGCCCTTGCGGTCCGGCAGGCGGAGGGAAACAAGGGTCGCCCCGTAGGTCATGACCCGGGCTTCGATCCCGGAGGACTTGTTGGTCAGCGTGTAGATATCGACGGCCGCGCCGTCGGCGAGACGCCCGAAAAGCTCTCTTTTGACTTCCATCAGCAAGTTCCTCTCTTTTATCCCAAAAGCACCCCTATTTCAACCTAGCGCCGCACGGAACGATTGACCCCCGTCCCCGCGTATGATATTTTGTGACAAAAGGCATGGTCGGAACGACTCTCAAGCATTACCGGATCGAGGCCCAACTCGGCAAGGGCGGCATGGGGGTCGTCTACCGGGCTCGGGACACCCGCCTCGACCGCCTGGTGGCCCTCAAGACGATCACGCCCGGGCTCGTCGCCAACCCCGAGAGACGGAGGCGCCTCCTCCTCGAGGCCCGGTCGGCCGCGGCCATTTCCCATCCGGCTATCGCCCAGGTTTACGACATCGACGAAGTCGACGGGAACCTGTTCATCGCCATGGAATACGTCGACGGCCGGACCGTCAGCAAGCTTATCGCCGACGGCGAGCTCGACCTCTTGGGCGCGATCGAGATCGCCCTCCAGGTCGCCGAGGGCCTGGCCAAGGCCCACGACGCCGGCATCCTCCATCGCGACATCAAGTCCGACAACATCATGGTCACCCGGGACGGCCACGCCAAGCTCCTCGATTTCGGGCTGGCCAAGCTCGTCGAGCCCGGCTCCGAGGAGCCGGCGGCGCCCGCCGACCTCGACCGGACCCTGACCCGCGGCCGGGTCAACACCATGCCCGGGGCGGTCATGGGCACGCTGAACTACATGAGCCCGGAGCAGGCCAGGGGGAAAGAGCTCGACCGCCGAAGCGACATCTTCTCCCTGGGCATCGTCCTCTACGAAATGGTCACGGCCGAACTGCCGTTCAAGGGCGAGACGCCCCTCGACACGATGCACGCCATCGCCTATGAAGAGGCGCGGCCGGTGACGATCGTCCGCCGCAGCCTTACGCCCGAACTCCACCGCATCGTCTTCCGCTGTCTGCGGAAGAACCCGGACGACCGCTACCCTGACGCCCACGCCCTGGCGGCGGACCTGCGGCGGCTGAAACAAGATATCGAATCCGGCACGAATGCCGGTCCCGGGCTCCTCGCCGGCGCTCGTATACGCAACTGGGTCGAGTGGCTGCGTACGTCCTTCCCGGGCGGCTACAAGGGTCTGGCCATTCTTGCCGCGGCCGTCGCCGTGACCGTCATCCTCGTCGCCGTCAACTTCAACTGGGGAGCCTTGATCGGCCCGGCGTTCATCGCCCTTTTCTTCTACCGCTACGTTCGCAACCGGAAAAAGCGGCTCCTGGCCGCTTTCGCGAAGAAGATGGGCAAGTTCCCGGAGGTCCGGCTCGTCGTCGTCCGCGAGAACCGCGTGACCGTCGTCCTGGACAAGGCCCCGGCCAAGGTCTACATCCGCATCACCGCGCTCATCGAGGAACTCAACCAGCGGCTCTTCGTCGGCCGCGAAGTCACGGCCGAAGTCAAATCGGAGATCCTCGAGGCCGAAGTCCAGGCGATGCTGCGGCAGGTGGGAGTCGTCTACGCGCGGGAGGAGGCCCTCCCCGAACGATCCCCTAAGCCCGGCAAGTCATAGAGCGGGGCTTTCTTCCTCAGCGCCTCGGCCTTTTTCCTGACCTCGGGCTGGTCCGGGCTGAGAACGAGCGACTTCTCGAAGGCCGCCAGCGCCTCCTTGGTCCTTCCCAAGCCCTCGTAGCATTCCCCGGTCGAATTCAGGAGGACGGCGTTGACGCCGTAATGGGTGACGGCCTTGTCGAGGAGCTCGACGGCCCGGCCGAATTCGCCCGTCCTCTTCAGCGCCTCCGAGGCGAGGAGGTAAGTGTCATACTTCGCCGCTTTTTCCGGGATCATGAAAGGGCCTAATGTTTTGACGACGGCCTGAGGATCTTGGAGGGCACGATACACCCTGGCCAGGTTCGTGGCCGTATCCTCGGAATCCGGCTTTCTTTGAAAGGCTTTTTCCAGGAACACGCGCGCCTCGTCAATCCGGCCGAGGTTGAAGAACTGGGCGCCCAGGATCTCCGCGTAGACGGGGTCGTCCGGGTCGGGCAGGACCCGGGACGAAAACCAGGGCCGGGGAACGGACTCGGCGAAGGAGAGGTCGAATTCCTCGCTGGCCGAGACGACTTCGGCACCGGCGTTCGCAACCGAGGCCCGGACCGTGTAGTGAGCCGGCGGGAAATCGGCCAGGGAAATCTCCTCGAGAACGTTCGGAAGCTCGGGGAAATCCGAGGGCTTCCGGCGGATGTCCCGGAAGGGCTGGCCGTCCTTGAGGAACTCGAACCTGACCTCGCCGCCGGCCGCGAGTTCGTCGGATAGGCCGTTGAGCTGGAAGAGGATGGCCAGCGTCTCCCTCCTCGTAAAGACCCGGTTCGGTTGGCAGTAGATCTGGAAGGGGCCCACGCGGAAGGCCTTCATCCGGCGCTGGGCCGGATCCAAGCGGACAACCTTGTAGCCGAGGAGCGGCTGGGTCATCTGGACGGCCGTTCCGCCCTGGGGGATGCGCAGGGCCTGCTCGACGGACGTGAACTCCTTCGAGGCTTCGTTCTTGATCAGGACGGACAGGCTGTAGTCGCCGCCGATGAGGGGGAAGAGGTCCTGGAAATCGAAGGGTGCCCGGCTGGCCTCGTTCATCTCGTCCGCGCCCAGGTTCAGCGAGACGATCTTGTCGAACTGGTGGACAAGACGGCCGTCGGCGGTCGTGACCCGGCCGTTGACCTTGAGGGTCGTGGTGTACTTGCCCTCGTATTGGTTCACGGACAGCCGCCGGGGCTCGACGGCATAATGGACGAAGTAGGGGCCCGAGGGATCGCGGAAGACCTTGATGAGGCTGTCGCTATCGAGGTAATTGGCGGTGTATTCGACCTCGACGAGGTCCTTGTACTGGAGGAATTTCTGGGCGTACTTGGCTTCGACGTTCCGGGCCACGGCCGATTCGACGCGCTGGATGAGGAGGTCGGACGACATCGACGGCCGCCCGTAGAGTTCTCCGCCTTCGCCGGGGACGAGGGAGAGCGAGACGGCGGCCAGGCTCGGCTCGACCTCCCGCAGCTTCTCGTAGGCCCCCGCATAATCCGGACCGCCGAAATAACCGGCCAGCAAAGCTTGTGGCCCGTCCCCGACCGGGCTGTAGAGCTTATACTCGCCGTGTCCGCCTTCCTTGAAGAAGACGAGGTTGAAGCCCGCCGGGAGACCCAGGTCCGTTTTCCCTTGGTAGAACCAAACCTCGGCGTCGTAGGTCGAGGATTTCCCCTCGAACCTCTGGATGTCCCGCGCTTCTCCCAGGATGATGTAGATGCGGCCCCGGTCCGTCTTCCATCCCGGTCGCGGCGTGTCCCGGCCGAGATAGCGGTCGGCGTAGGCGATGCGGCGGTAGTGCTCGGTCTTGAACTCGTTCTCCGGGGTGCCCTGCGTCGGGTCACGCTGCTTCCAAAAGGCCTCGATGAACAGGTCGCGCTCCCGGTCGGTCTGGAGCTTGGGGAAGACGTCCCTTTCCATGGGCGCGATGATGTAGACGACCTCCTCGTCGAGCCATTTCTTGAAATTTTCCGGAAGTTTCGGCTTCTGTCCCTTTTGGGCGGCGGAGGCGGCCGGCGCGGCGAGGAGGGCGCCGAGGAGAGAGATGAAAATGACGGCGGCGGCGCGTTTCAATCTCAAAATCTTCCCGGTATTCGCTCGTTCATTCCCAACGTGTCCTCAACCGGGCGAGCTCCGTGCCCGTCGCCGCGTTGAGGATCTGATGAAGGAACGCGGTTCCGGACTCTCCCTCCGGGACCCGCTGGGCCACGGACAGGACTTCGTCGCCGTAGAGGGCCTCGGCTCTGTAGGAGACTTCGAGTTCCATCGGCCGCCGGCGCATCAGGACGTCCGGCGGGACGCCTTCGAGCGCCCATTGGACATAAACCGCGTTGTTGACATGACGGTTCCAATCGAGGTGGGCCGTCTCGACGCGGAAGCGCAATTCGGACTCGCGGGCGGAGAGGACGGGAAGAGAAGCGAACGGATCATCGAGGGCCCGTTTCTCGACGGCGTAGCGGGGGCCGACGACGTCCTCGACCTTGACCACCTGTTTCGTCTCGAGGCCGATGACCATCCAGGAGCTCGTCGCGGAGATGACGGGACCGGCTCCGTCGGAAGCCTCGAAGTCGCGAATGGCGAAATAACCGTGCTTGCCGGACGGCCAGGTCACGACTTCGAGCCGGGCGCCCAGGGCGGGATAGCGATGGATGAGGACGTGGTATCGGGACAGGACCCAGGTCATGTTACGTTTGCCGAGGTCGATGACGGACAAGCCGAGACAACCGGCGTGGTATCCGGCGGCGTCCTGGAGGTAATTGAGGAGGGCGACCGGCCGGGCCAGGCCCCGGGCGTCCGTTTCGTACGTGTGGACCGTGTATTCCTTGTGATAGACGAGCTCGGTCATGAACTCATTATATACCAAACTTCGGATGAGCCGCTTCGATTCGCCGGGCAGCCGGTCAGGATTTTTCTTGGAAGACGAAGGTATAATCGACTATGCACCAGTAGTTGTTCGAGCTCATCTGGACCGCCTGCGGGTTCTGCAGTCCAATGCAGAGCCGGTAGGTCTTGCCGGGCTCGAAGGCCAGCCCCTTGCTGGGCTTCAGGGTCACGTTGTAGGACTGGCCCCCGGTCCGGAGGGTGGAGAACCAGCCTTCGGCCACCGGATTGTCGCCCTCGAGGACGAGGTGGTAGCACCTCATTTCGTTGAAATCGACGCGAATTTGAAATTCGATCTCCTCCGCCGTCGCCCGAACAACCTTGATGTGTCCCTCGTAGACGTTCCAGTCGTGGTAGTAATGGAGCTGGGGCTGCGACTTGTACGTCGAACAGGCGGCGAGAAAAAGAAGGCCGACCAAAAAAGCTGGGGTTTTTGCCGACTTCATGACACGACTTCTCCTTGATGGATATTGTTGGGGATCTCGACGGCCCGCCCGGTCCGGGTGGATTCGAAGCAGGCGTCGATGACATGCATGTTGTCAAGGGCGTCGCCGACCTTGACCGCCTGCTTCTTCTCGAGGCCGATGACCATCCAGGAGCTCGTCGCCGAGAGGACAGGGCCGCCTCCGTCGGAAACCTCGAAGTCGCGAATGGCGAAATAGCCGTGCTTCCCGGACGGCCAGGTCATGACCTCGAGCCTGGCACCCAGGGCGGGAGAGGACCCAGGTCATGTTGCACTTGAAGAGGTCGATGACGGACAGGCCGAGACGGCCGGCGTGGTCCCCGGCGGAGTCCTGGAGGAAGTTGAGGAGGGCGACGGGCCGGGCCAGGCCCCGGGCGTCCGTTTCGTACGTGTGGACGGTGTACTCTTTGCGATAGATCAGGTCGGACACAAAAGCATTATAGCATTTTTCAGGCCAGCTTCTTCAATTCGAAGAGCAGCCGAAAGTTTCGGCCTCCGGCTTCGTCTTGGTCCGCGCTAGGCTGTCAAGGGACGCGCCTTCGGCTCGCCACTCGCCCGCGGGAGAATGACCTCAAGAGAAAATAATTCTTGACATCCGTTTTTAGCGGCGCTATTAATCTTCACGAAATGACGGACAAGATCTTGCATCGTAATGCTCAGGCATCCCGCAGGATTTCTCTGCCCTTCCTTTCCCACCGGCTTCATTCCGCAAGCATGATCATGTGAAGCCCGGATACCCCACCCTTTGACCGGGAGGAGGGTATCCGGGAACCCACGAACCCATCAAAACCCGGTCCTCTGCATATCCAACGACTTTCAAGGAGTGAAGCATGTCGAAAACCATCAACGAGATCAACGAAAAGATCGAAAGAGGCGCCGTCCGGGTCGTCTGCGCTGACGAGATGACCCGGATCGTCAAGGAACTTGGCCCGGAACGCGCGGCCGAGGAGGTGGATGTCGTGACCACGGGCACGTTCGGCGCCATGTGCTCGTCCGGGGCCTGGCTGAACTTCGGCCATTCCGAGCCCCCTATCAAGATGACAAAAGTCTGGCTCAACGACGTCGAAGCCTACACGGGTGTCGCGGCCGTGGACGCCTTCGTCGGCGCGACCCAGGGCTCTGTCAAATTGGGCATCGATTACGGCGGCGCGCACGTCATCGAAGACCTGCTCCGCGGCAAGCCTGTCGTCCTGCGGTCCGTCTCCTACGGCACGGACTGTTATCCCCGAAAGAGGATCATCACCGAGATCCGTCTCGAAGACCTGAACACGGCTTTACTGAGCAATCCGCGGAACGGTTATCAGAAATACAACGCGGCCTCGAACTCAACCGGACGGACCAAACTCACCTACATGGGAAAGCTCCTCCCGAAGTTCGGCAACGTGACTTACTCAGGATCGGGGGACCTCTCGCCGCTCAGCAACGACCCGGAGTACCGGACGATCGGGACGGGGACCCGCGTCTTCTTCGGCGGTGCCCGGGGCTACGTCACCGGACCCGGCACCCAGCACAACCCGGGAAACGGATTCGGGACGCTGGCGGTCCAGGGCGATCTCAAGAAGATGTCGGCCAAGTACATCCGGGCGGCGACGTTTAATGGCTACGGCTGCACGCTCTACGTGGGGCTCGGCGTCCCGATCCCGGTCCTCGACGCGGACATCGCCGCCAGGACGGGAGTCGGCGATTCGGACATCGTGACCGAGATCCTCGATTACGGAAGCCCGCACCGCGACAGGCCGTCGCTCCGGAAGGTAACCTACGCCGAGCTCAAGTCAGGCGAGGTTGAGCTGGCCGGGAAGAAGGTCCGGACGTCTCCCCTTTCGAGCTTTCAGAAGGCCAAAGAGATCGCCGAGGCCTTAAAAGGCTGGATCGTCAAAGGCGGCTTTAAACTCTCGGAGCCCGTAGAAACGCTCCCGCGGCAGGCCGTGGTCAGGCCGCTCGAGATCAGGTCCAATGGGGCGCCGGGAGGGCGCGCGCCCGAACTCCCGGCCGTTCCCGAAGGCTCGCGCCTCGGATTCGACGCCGACAGGTGCATCTCCTGCGGGCAATGCCTCTCACTCTGTCCGAGGGCCGTCTTCACGCGGGACGAAGACTGGCGGGTCGGAGCTGCCGCTTCTCTCTGTGACGCCTGCGGACTGTGCGCAGACGCCTGCCCGGTCAAGGCCATTAACGTCGACGGGGGCCAGTCATGAGAACAGAGATCGTCAGGATCAAGGAAACCATCTCGGCGGTCACGGCGGAAGAGGCTTTTATCCCGGCCGCAGGGCAGGAGATCGGCTGCCAGAGGGAGGTCCTCGAAGCCTATATCCGCGGACGCCCGGATTTCCTTCATGCCCTCAAGCCGGTCGATATCGAGGGTGACGCGCCCGAGATCGTCCGCAGAATGGCCGAGGCCGCAGCCCGGGTGGGCGTCGGGCCCATGGCGGCCGTGGCCGGGGCCATATCCGAGTTCGCCCTCCGGGCCATGATCAGGGCAGGATCGAAACACGCCATCGTGGCCAACGGCGGAGACATCGCCATGTTCCTCGCCAAGCCGGCCGTCGTGGGCATATTCACGGGTCCTACCAGGATCCGGAACCTGGGGCTGAAGTTCATGCCCGGCCCGAGGATCATCGGCGTCTGTACATCATCTGGAACGGTCGGTCACTCCCTGAGCTTCGGGCATGCGGACGCGGCGGTGGTCGTCAGCCAGGATGTCTGCCTGGCCGACGCGGCGGCCACTGCGCTCGGCAACGCGGCCAAGATCAAAGAACCGGCCTCCTTGGAGAAGGCTCTCCACGCCGCCTGGGTCCCCGGAATCGAAGGCATGCTGGTCATCATGGACGACATCATGGCTATGAAGGGTCGTATCCCCGAGATTGTCAAGGCTAGGGTTTCCCCGGGGGAAACGGCTCGGCCCCGCGCACGGGAGGAGTCCCGATGACGCGCATCAAAGTCGGAATCCTCGGTTGCACGGGAATCGTCGGACAGCAGTTCGTCCGGATGCTCGAAGGACACCCCTATTTCGATACCGCCCTATTGGCGGCATCAGCCCGGAGCGCCCGTAAAAATTATGCGGAGTCTAAGGTCTGGGCTTTGGGCGGCGAAGTTCCGGCGTCTGTCCGCGACCTGACCATCATCGAGGCCGGACCCGCCGGACTCATCGAAAGCGGCGTCAACGTTTTTTTCAGCGCTCTCCCGACGTCCACGGCAGGTCCCCTGGAGAACGCGCTCCGAAAAAGAGGGAATTTCGTTTTTTCCAACGCTTCGACTCACCGGACGAATGATGATGTGCCCGTTATTGTTCCCGAGGTCAACGCGGCACACCTCGGCCTGGCCCTCGGCCAGGCGGCGAGATGGGGCGGCGCCATCATCGCCGGGCCCAACTGCTCAACCTCGGGGCTGGTTCTGGCCCTCCACCCACTTCTCCCGTTCGGGATACGGAGCGTGTCCGTGACGACCTTTCAGGCCATCTCGGGAGCGGGGAGGCGGGGACTCGCGGCCATGGACATCATCGGCAACGTCATCCCCTTCATCCGGAACGAAGAAACGAAAATAGCGATGGAAACATGCAAAATCCTCGGCTCCCTGGCAGGGGAAACTATCGTCCCCCTGCCCATCGAGGTCCGAGCGTCCTGCTGCCGGGTCCCTGTCCGGGAGGGCCACCTCCTTGGCATCGACGTGGAATTCGGCGAGAGTCCGGACCCGGAGGCCGCCCTCACGGCGATCAGGGATTTTAGGGGAGTTCCCAAACACCGGGAGCTTCCCTCAGCCCCACAACGCCCGCTCATCTTGAGGACCGAGGAGGACAGACCACAGCCCATTCTCGACGCTTTTGCGGGAACGCCAGAGCGCGCCCGGGGAATGGCCGTGACCATCGGAAGGCCCCGTTTTCAGGGCCGGTCCTTAAGACTATTTGCTCTGGTCCACAACACGATCCGCGGGGCGGCCGGAGGGTGCCTGCTCAACGCGGAGCTGGCTTTGGCCGCAGGACTCATCCCGGGGAGGAGGGGCATCAAGGAGAAACGGACATGATCGTCATGAAGTTCGGAGGCGGCTGCCTCAGGGATGGAAAGAGCTACGTCCGAGCGGCTGGGATCATCAGGACCCACAGGGGACGGCGCGCCGTTGTCGTCTCGGCGTCACAAGGGGTCACCGATCGTCTTGCGGAGGCCATCCGCGAGGGGACGGCGGGGAAAAAGACGGAAGAACGGACCCTGTCGTCGATCCGCGAAATCCACCGGGACCTGACCGAAGGCTGCATCGCGGCCGGAAAGATTCGCGCTGAGACATCCCGCGCCCTCGAGGAAAAGATCGGAACGTTGGCAAAGCTCATCATGGCCGTTTCCTTGGCCGGAGAGGCAAGTCCGTCGCTCCAAGCCCATATCCTGAGTTACGGAGAGCGACTGTCCGCCGTTATCCTTTCGGGCGCGCTGAGGAGCGTTGGGGTCCCCGCCGCAGCCTGGGATTCGGACGAGATCGGGATGGTCACCGATGAGACATCCGAGAACGCGACCGTCAACCTCAAAGAGTTCCGGAAGAACATCCTTTCCCGCGCGCCCCTTCTCTTCCGCGCGAATGCCGTTCCCGTGATCACGGGCTTTTTCGGCCGGACGCCGGAAGGCAGGGTCTCAACGTTTGGCAGGAACGGCTCTGATTACAGCGCGTCGGTCGTCGCCGCGGCCCTCGACGCCTCGCGGCTCGAGGTCTGGAAAGACGTGGACGGTTTTATGAGCGCGGACCCGGACCTCGTGGACCGCCCGGTGCGCGTGCCCCGCTTGTCATGGCTTGAAGCCGCCGAGCTCTCCTATTTCGGGGCCCGGATCCTCCACCCCCGGACGTTCGAGCCGCTGGAGCCGAGCAAGACCGCCGTGATCATCAAGAGCTTTCTCGATCCGAACAACCCGGGCACGGAGGCCCTGGCCCAAGGATTCGAAACCGATACCGTCGTGAAAAGCATCACCTGCAATTCCCGGATCGCTCTGTTGAGTGTCTGCGGACCGGGCGTCGGGATCAAGCCCGGCGTGATCAGCAAGATCGGCCGCCGGCTGTCCGACGGCGGCATCAATATCCACTCGGTCATCACATCTCAGACGCGCATCAACCTTCTCGTGGACAAGGAGGACGCAGTCCGGAGCCTGGAGGAAATCCAAGGGATGTCCAACGGAATCATCCAGCGCGCCGAATTGAGGAACGATATCGCCCTGGTCGCGGTCGTGGGTGAGGGGCTTCTGCGGAAGCCGGGTGTCGCGGCCCGCGTTTTATGCGCGGTCTCGGGAAAGGGAATCAACGTCGAGATGATTTCCATCGGGGCGTCCGAGGTCGCGGCCTACTTCATCATCGGAAAGGATCGCGCCGCAGAGGCCGTGAACGCCGTTCACCATGAATTCTTCGGTCGCCTTTTATTGAATAATATGGCCGGCGCGTCAAGCCGCCGTAAGTAAGATTCATTTTCGGTGGCCGCCGAAGCCCGATACGACGGGAAGTATGTCTTGCGGACGAACACCGATCTTCCCGCGGCTGAAGTGGCGAAGACCTATAAGAGCCCGTGGCGGGTGGAGCGGACATTTCGGGCGGCCGGAGTTCGACCGCCGTCCGCGGCGACAATGACCGGCCGAGATGAGAGACCGTAGCGCCAAACTATTTTTGCGCGTCCGTATTTTATTCATTTACGGAAAGTTCGAAAAAACAAGCGTCGAAAATCGGTTTGATTTATGGCCGAATGATCGCCGATTCGGAAATCTCGGAACGCTATTTTTCCATAGAATTCCCGGCGGATAACAAGGCGTCCCTCTTCGGGGGTGACCCTGCCGACAGGAAAATCACCCTTTCCTTCATCCGTTCAGGTGATAGACGGGAGGATTATCATATATAAAATGAAATAGAGATTTATTATGGAACAACGGCATTTCAGCAGGCGGCGCTTCCTCGAAGCGGATGATCATGTCGGATGATTTCCCGAACCGGACGATCTTGGTCGCCGAGGATGATCCGATCTCGAGCCGCATCCTGGAGAAAAAGCTTAAGAGTTGGGGGTATAAAACTCTCCTCGCCAAAGATGGGAGAGGGGCCTGGGAAGCTCTTCAGCGGCCGGATGTCCGACTTGCGCTTCTCGACTGGATGATGCCCGGAGCCGACGGCCCCGAGATCTGTCGAAGAATCCGTGAAGGGAAAAAGGCCAACTACACTTATATTTTACTGCTCACCGGGCGGGACGAACCGCAGGATATCATCGTCGGGCTTCAGGCGGGAGCGGACGACTATATGATCAAACCGGTCAATTTTCTGGAGTTGAAGGCGCGGCTGCAGACAGGCCAACGCATTATCGACCTCGAGGATAAGCTCTTACAAACCCAGGCCCAGCTGACGGAGCTCGCGACAAAGGACGGATTGACGAAGTTATGGAACCGGACGTTCATCATAAAGTTCCTGGACGAGGAACTGGTCCGCGCCTGGCGAACCAGCTCCCCTCTCAGTCTGATCATGCTTGATCTGGATTCTTTTAAAAAGATCAATGATGAGCGTGGCCACCAGACGGGCGACAAAGTCCTCATGCGGATCGCGGAAATTTTGACTAAAGGCGTTCGGCCCTACGACAAAATCGGCAGGTACGGCGGAGATGAGTTGATAATCGTCTTGCCCAATTGCGATCTGGGATCCGTCTGCCTGATCGCCGAACGTCTTCGTCGGGCCTGCGCTGCGGAACGGATCAGGGCTAATGGAAAGGCGATAAAAGTGACGATTTCGGCCGGCTGCGTTTCTTCCGATCATCTCGTCCGGCTCACAGGGGACCGCATGATCCAGGCCAGCGATAAAGCTTTATATCGGTCAAAAGTCGCTGGCCGAAACCGCGTGTCCGCTTTTCCTATCCAAAAGACAAGAGCCCGGAAGAGGACGACATGACGGCCGACAGCGGAATTCCCATGAATAAGGCCGAGGCCCTCGATCGACTGGACGGAGATAAAACCTTTCTTCAAGAGCTCTTGAACATATACGCCGCGGAGTATGCGGAGAAAACCGGAGCGATGGAGAACGCTATCCGCGCCGCGGATTTCCGGGCCATCCGGGACCTGGGTCACGGTCTGAAAGGGAGTTCCGCGAATCTCAGCCTGCCTCGACTCCAAGACGCGGCCTTTGACATGGAAACGGCCGGTCTGGAGAAGGACCTCGAAGGCGCCCTTAAAGCGCTCAACCGACTTGGGCATGAATACCGCCGACTGAAAGACTTTCTGGGGACGCCTTGATGCGATCTGACGATCCGGGCCTTCGGACCATGTCGGAAAAAAAGGCGCAAAGCGCATGCCCGGCGATTTATTGTTTTCTTATGAAAATACATCCCCGGCCCTTCCCGGCTCAACGGGCATCTCTTGGATCCGACAAAGGGGCACAACCATGGACATGACTCTCTGTCGTTCGTCGAAAGCGAGGGATTTGGGCCGAATCCGGCTGCTTCTCGCTGCCCTCGCACTTCTGGTCTTGGCTGTTACCGCGTGGGCGAAAGCCGTTTTGCCCGATGAAGACATCCCCAACAATTTCGCGCATCTGTCGATCAAGGACGGCATGTCGCAGGGCTCGGCCCTGGCCCTTCTCCAAGACCGCCGGGGATTCATCTGGATCGGAACGGAAGACGGTTTGGACAGGTACGACGGCTACAAGTTCAAGATCTATCGGCCTTCGGACGACGTCCACAGCCTGACCGACAACACGACGTATGTTCTTTTCCAGGATTCCCAGGGGGCCATTTGGGTCGGGACCAAGAACGGCCTGAACCGCTACGACAGCGAACTGGACAGATTCACCCGCTTTTTTTCCGACCCTAACAATCCCGAGAGTCTGAGCCACAACACCATCCGGGCCGTGCGCGAAAGCCGCGATGGGACGCTTTGGATCGGGACCGACGGCGGGTTGAATGCCTTCGACCGCAAAACCGGAAAATTTACCCGCTACGTCCGCAAATCCGCAGGCCAAGACAACACGGCCCAAGGCGAGATTTATTCCATCGTCGAAGATTCGGCCGGCGTCCTCTGGCTGGCGACCAACGGCGGGCTGCACGCCTTCGAGCCGAAGACGGGCAAGGTCACGCGCTATAGCCACGATCCCCGAGACCCGAGGAGCCTGAGCAGCAACCATACGCGCGCGGTCTTCGAGGACCGCGACGGAACCCTTTGGGCGGGAACGGAGGGGGGCGGGCTGAACGCCCTCGACCGGAAAACCGGAAAATTCACCCGCTACCTCAACGTCTTCGGCCGGCCGAGAAGCCTCAGCCACAACAACGTCTATGCCATTTTTCAGGACCGGGCGGGCAACCTGTACGTCGGGACGTACGCCGGTCTCAATGTCTTCGATTCCAGAACGAAAGATTTCACCGTCATCCGCAACAATCCGGCCGATCCGAACAGTCTGAGCTACGATTACATCATCTCTTTTCTCGAAGACAAAGCCGGCGTTCTTTGGATCGGAAACCGGGGCACGGGCATCGACAAGTTCGATCCCTATCAGAAAAAATTCGGGCTTTACCAGCGGGTGGCCAACGATCCCCGCGGTCTCGTCTCCAATCCGATCCGCGGATTCTTGGAGGATGCCTCGGGGAACCTCTGGATCGCCACGGAAGACCGGGGGTTGGACTACTGGGACCGGAAAGCGAATACCCATACCCATATTCAACACGATCCCGGAAATCCCGCCGGGCTGAGCAGCAACGCGACCTACACTCTTCGCTGGGACAACGCCGGGAAGCTGTGGATCGCGACCCTCGGCGGAGGGTTGGACAAATACGATCCGAAGACCAAGAAATTCAGCCACTATCGACACAACCCCGACGATCCGGCCAGCCTCAGCTATGACTTCCTCCGCGGCCTGTGCGTCGACCGTTTCGGCACGGTCTGGGCGGGGACCGAAGGCGGGGGTTTGAACAAACTCGTCTCGGGGACGCGAACGTTCGTCCATTACCGGAACGATCCCGCCCGCCCCGACAGCCTCAGCCACAACATCGCCGGGGTCGTCTACGAAGACCGGTCCGGGACGCTCTGGGTCGGGACGTTCGGCGGAGGGCTGAACAAGCTCGACCGCGAGAAAGGAACGTTCGTCCGCTACCAGCACAGCCGGGCCGACTCCAACAGCCTGTGCGACGATTTCATCATGGCCATCACCGAGGACGCTCACGGAAATTTGTGGATTGGAACGATGAACGGCCTCAGCAAGTTCGACTCCAAAACCGGGACGTCCGTCTCCTTTACGGATAAAGACGGCTTGCCCAACAATTCGGCCTACGGCGTACTTCTCGACGACGCGGACAACGTCTGGGTCTCCTCAAACCGGGGTCTGGCCCGTTTCGATCCGATCGCCAAGTCAGCCAAGGTTTTCGACGTTTCGGACGGACTGCAGAGCAACGAGTTCAACGGGGGCGCCTACTTGAAAACGCGGGCCGGAGAAATGTTCTTCGGCGGGCCGAACGGCTTCAATGGCTTAACCCCGGCGAGGATCAAAGACAATCCCTATCCGCCGGACGTGGTCATCACCGATTTCCAGATCTTCAACGAATCGGTCCATCCCCAACAAAAAATATTCGGCCGGACCGTCCTGGAGAAAGCGGTCTCGGAGACGACCGACCTCGTCTTGAGCTACCAAGCCCGTCTGATATCCTTCGAGTTTGCCGCGCTCCATTTCGCCGCCCCCGAGAAAAATCAATTCGCCTACAGGCTTGAGGGTTTGGAAAAAAACTGGATCAACGCCAAAGATCGGCGGTTCGTGAGCTACACGAACCTAACGCCCGGCCGATACATCTTCCGGGTCAAGGCGGCCAACAACGACGGCGTCTGGAACGAGCAGGGCGCCGCGATCCGCCTCCGGATCGTTCCACCCTTCTGGAAGACGTGGTGGTTCCTCGGCCTGGCGTTCCTGGCGGTCGCCTTCAGCGCCTTTAGCATCGTCAGCACGCGCGTCCGAAATGCCCGTAACCGGACTGCCCTTCTGGAGAAAAAGATCCAAGAGCGGACCTCGGAGCTTCAGGAGCAGATCGCCGTCCGGAAAAAGGCCGAGACGGAGCTCGATCGGCGCCAGAAGTACCTAGAAGGCATCCTCTTCAATTCGTCCAATGCCGTCGTCACGACGGACACGAACTCGCTCATCACCGAATGGAGCTCGGGCGCCGAAAAGATCTTCGACTGGCGCCGGGAGGAAGTCCTCGGACGGAACATCGACGACGTCGTCATCCGTCCGGAATTCAAGGAGGAAGCCGTGCGCCGGCAGAAGGCCGCTCTCGCCGGCGAAAGGGTCAGCGCGGCCGAGAGCATCCGCCACCGCAAGGATGGCACGCCGATCAACGTCATGCTGGCCGGCTCGCCCTTGGTCATTGGCGGCGAACTCGTCGGATCGATCGCCGTCTACACCGACATTACCGAGCTCAAGCGAACGCAGGGCGAGCTCGAGCGCCGCCAGAAGTATCTGGAAAGCGTCCTGTTCAATTCCTCCAACGCCATCGTCGCCATCGACGCCGAGGCCAATATTCTGGAGTGGAGCCCCAGCGCCGAAAAGATTTTCGGCTGGACGAAGGACGAAGTCTTGGGCAAAAATATCGACGACTTCGTCATCAAACGCGAATTCAGGGAAGAGGCCCGTCGACGCTCGGAAGAGGCCCTTTCCGGCCGGCGCATCGAATCCGTGGAAGCCGTCCGCCACCGCAAGGACGACACGCCGATTAACGTCCTCGTCTCCAGCTCGCCGATCTACATCGGCGAGGAATTCGTCGGGGCAATCTTCGTCTACAGCGACATCACCGAGCTGAAGAAGGCCGAGGAAGCGGCCCACGAAGCCAATCGGGCCAAAAGCGAATTTCTGGCCAACATGAGTCATGAGATCCGGACGCCGATGAACGGCATCTTCGGCATGACCGAGCTGGCCTTGGAAACCGACCTGACCCCCGATCAGCGAGAATATATGGAAGCGGTCAAGACGTCGGCCGACGCCCTGATGAACATTATTAACGATATCCTCGATTTCTCCAAGATCGAAGCCAAAAAAGTCGATCTGGAAAGCATCTCCTTCCATTTACGGGATACGGTCCATGCCATGGTCTCGAGCATGGCTCTCCTTGCGGAGAAAAAGGGACTGGAACTGGCTTATCATATTCCGGCCGACGTCCCGGACCGCGTTCTCGGCGATCCCGGCCGGCTCCGCCAGGTCCTGACCAACCTCTTGAGTAACGCCCTTAAGTTTACGAACCAAGGAGAGATTGTCGTGTCGCTCGACGCCGAGGAACAAACGGCCGATGCCGTCAAGCTCCATTTCCAAGTGCGGGACACGGGAATCGGCATACCGTCCGATAAGCTCGGATTGATTTTCAATCCGTTCACCCAGGCCGACAGCTCCATGACCAGGTTATATGGGGGAACGGGTCTCGGCCTCGCCATCTCGAGGCAGCTTGTCGAGCTCATGGGCGGTCGGATCTGGGCCGAAAGCAAAGCGGATCACGGCAGCATTTTTCACTTCACGACTTCGCTTGGGCTTCAAACGCTGACCGAGGAGGAGACGGCTCCTGTCCGGTTCGAGGACTTGAAGGATGTTCCGGTGCTTGTCGTGGACGACAATGCGACCAACCGCCGGATCCTTCAAGACATGCTGACCCATTGGGGTTTGAAGCCGTGGCTGGCAGAGAGCGCCTCCCGGGCGCTTATGCTGCTGCACCAAAGGCTCGATGCGGGTAGTCCCATCCGGCTGATCATCACCGACGCCAATATGCCGGCCATGGACGGATTCGAGCTGGCCGCCAAGATCAAATCCCAGCCGGAATTCGGAGATCTCATCATCATGATGTTGAGCTCGGCCGGATTACGCGGCGACTCCGCCCTGTGCCGCCGGCTCGGTCTGACGGCCTATTTGACGAAGCCCGTCAAACAGTCCCTCCTTCTCGACGCCATAATGCTCGCCCTCGGGATATCCTCCGAAAGAAGGACGGAGACGCCCCTAATCACGAGGCATTCGATCGCGCAGACGCGCGATCGATATTCGGTCCTGCTCGCCGAGGACAATGTCATCAATCAGAAGCTGGCCGTCAGAATTCTCGAGAACCGAGGGCATCGGGTGACCGTCGCGGCCAACGGAGAAGAGGTGTTGGCCGCGCTTGAAAAGGGATCCTTCGACGCGATCCTTATGGATGTTCAAATGCCGAAAATGGACGGTTTCCAGGCCACGGCCGAAATCCGAAGACGAGAACAAACGACAGCCGGCCATCTGCCCATCATTGCCATGACCGCCCACGCGCTGGCGGGCGACCGGGAGAATTGCCTGCAAGCGGGCATGGACGATTATGTGTCCAAACCGCTCAAGCCGCTCGATCTGTTGAAGACGATCGATCAGGTCATCGAACGGCTCGGCAAGAAAAGGCCGGCGGCGAGAGGTTCCGTTTCGTCATGAATGCCGAAGATCGAGAATTTCCACGGCGGCCGGCGCCCCCGGCGGGGGCGACGGCCCCTCAGGACTTCTCCTGAAAGACGAAGGTATAATCGGTCAAGCACTGGTAGTTGCTCGAGGTCATCTGGACCTGCTGCGGGTTCTGCATGCCGATGCAGAGCCGGTAGGTCTTGCCGGGCTCGAAGGTCAGCCCCTTTTTGGGCTTCATGGTCACGTTATAGGACTGCGTGCCGGCTCGGCGAATAGAGAACCAGCCTTCGGCCACGGGATTGTCGCCCTCGAGCACGAGATGGTAAAGCTGCATTTGGGTGACCGTGAACTCGACCTGGATCTGGAATTCGATCTCCGCCGTCGACGCCCGAAGGATCTTGATGTATCCCTCGGGGACGTTCTTGCCGTGGTAGTAGTGAAGCTGAGGTTTCGACTTGTAGGTCGAGCAGGCGGCGAGGAAAAGAAGACCGATCACTAGCGTTGGGGTTTTAACCGACTTCATGGCACGACTCCTCCCTGACGAATATTGTTGGGGATCTCGACGGCCCGCCCGGTCCGGATGGACTCGAAGCAGGCGTCGATGGCATGCATGTTGGCGAGGGCGTCGCCGGCGGGATAACGGAGCGGCGTTTTTCCGAGGACGGCGTCGCCGAAGTGTTCGGTCATCAGGGTGAACATGTCGGCCCGCGGGATACGCACCGTTTCTTTCGCGTCACCCCGGACGATCTCGATCGCGGTATCGAAATCCTTGGCCGAAAAGGCGCGGGTGAGGGCGATCGTCCCTTCGGCGCCGACGGCGAGAAGCCGGCTCTGGAAGTGCGATTCGAAACTCGCGTCGCACTGGGCGAAACGGCCGCCGGGAAACTCGAGGAGCGCGGCCGTGGTCATGTCCACACCCGTACCGGGATCGATCCGAGCCCTGGCAAAAGCCGAAACAGGCTCGGCGCCGAAAATAAGGCGCGCGAGGCTGATCGGATAACAACCGACGTCATAAAGGGCGCCGCCGCCCATGGCCGGGAACCAACGGTAGTTCGTGCCGGTCCGTTCGAACTTGAACGTGAATGAGCTGTGGACGGACCGGAGCTCGCTGATCTTCCCTTCCCCGATGAGCGCGAGGGTCTTTTCCATCTGGGGATGGAACTTGTACATGAATCCTTCCATGAGCAGGACTTCGCCCGCTTCCGCCGCCCCGATCATCGCCCGCGCCTCGATGGCGTTCATAGCCATGGGCTTCTCGCAGAGGACGTGTTTTCCGGCCCGAATGGCCCGAATGGACCATTCAGCATGGAGGTCGTTCGGAAGGGGGTTATAGATCGCGTCGATGGCCGGGTCCTCAACGAGCTCCTGATAGGTCCGGTGGAACTTCAAGAATCCGAACCGGCCCGCCCAAGCCCTGGCCCGGCTCACGTCCCTGGCCGCGATACCGGCCAGAGCGCCGTTTCGCGACGCGCGGACGGCCGGAATGAACGCCCTCTCGGCGATCCCGGCGCACCCCAGGATGCCCCAGTTGATCTTCCGGTCCATGCCTTTTCCTCCAAAGATAGGCTATTTCGGACGGGCGGCCTTCCAGCCCGCCGCCAGCTGCGCCTTGAGCTCGAGGACGATCTCCTTGTTGGCCGGGTCGCCGGCGACGTTGACGTCTTCCCCCGAGTCCGTCACGTGATCGTAGAGTTCGACGGCGATTTGGCGGTCGTCGATCCGGTCCCGCCATTCGGTGTACCGGTACCTGTCGGTCCGCATGCTCCTTCCCATGAAGCGGTTCGTGAATCCCCGCGGATACTGGCTGAAGGCCGCCGTCTTCCATGGCCGCGACGGGTCCTCTAAAAGAGGGGCCAGGCTCGACCCCTCCAGATCGCTGGGCGGATCGAAGCCGGCCAGTTCGCAAAGCGTCGGGTAGATATCGACCATCTCGACCAGGGCCGCCGACGCCGTCCCCGGGCTCTTCTGACCCGGAGCCGAGACGATGAGAGGGGCGCGGACGTCGGTCTCATAATTGGTCAATTTGCCCCAGCTGCCATGCTCCCCCAACTTGAAGCCGTTGTCTCCGAGCAGGACGACGATGGTCTTGTCCCGCAGGCCCTCGGCGTCGAGGGCGTCGAGGAGGCGTCCCACCTGGGCGTCGACGAAGCTGACGCAGGCATAGTAGCCGTGCTTGAGGAGCCGGGCCCGGTCGACGGTGAGACTTCCTTGCGCTGGATTCAAAACGTCGACGAGGTCCTCGTGGCTGGAGAGCTCGGTCAGGTTGTTGATGGCGAAGGGCGGCGCGCCGCGGGGAAGTCTTCCGTTCGCCGCGAGCGGGATGTCTTCGCGCCGGTAGAGGTCCCAATACCGCTTCGGGGCCACATAAGGAAGATGGGGCTTGGCGAAGCCGATCCCCAGGAAGAAGGGTTGGCTTCTCTTGAGGTCTCCGAGCATCGTGATGCCGAGGTCGGCCAGACGCCCGTCCCAATGGGCGTCGTCGGGGGTGTCCGATGCTTCGGTCGACGGCCCGCGCAAGTAGGCGTCGATCCAGGATTGGGAGAAGCCTTGTTTCCGGGCGATGTTCTCGCGCCGGACCTGTCTCTCCCGGGTCTCTTTGGACATGTAAACGGGAGTGTCATTCGGCGGAAGCGCGAACCGGCTCCAGGAGGGCGGGTCGGGAAGGGTGGCATGGAAAACCTTGCCGATCCCGGCGTTCAGATAGCCATGGCTCCGGAAGGCCTGGGGAAGAGTCATGATCCCGGGATGGAGCCGGCGAAAGTGCGTCTGGTTGTCCCAAACGCGGTGGCTGTCCGGCCGGAGCCCTGTCAAGATGCTCACGCGCGAAGGGTTGCAAATCCCCTGGGCGCAATAGGCGCGGGTGAACGCCGTGCCTTGCGCGGCGAGCCGGTCGATGCTCGGCGTCCGTATGAGGTCGACCCCGTAACAGCCGATCTCCGGGCGGAGGTCGTCGACGGCGATCAACAGGACGTTTGGACGGCCGGCCTTCGCGGGCGCGGAAAAGACCCGGGGAGCACCCGGGACAAACCCGGAGGCAGCCACGGCCCCGGCCAGCCGGATAAAATCTCTTCGTTTTAGATGGACGGACATTCGACCCCTCAGTCCGAGCGCCATATTATGGCAGTTCCCCGGCACTGTCAACAGAGGCCGGGGCCGGGCTCCCAATCCCGGTCCTGGCAAGACTGGACCGGGCGTCCCGCCACAACCCGGGCATACCCGCACATTTCCGGCCGACTGCTGACTAATTTAACGGGCCTGGACGGACCACCGGGGAAGATTTCCCGCGCAAAACCGTCTATAATTATATAAAGGGGTAAAAATGTCATTACTTATAAAAAGCCCTTTAAGGGCCATTCTTCTGTTCGTACTTAGTTTGGCCGCGGTCTTGCCCGGACTGGGGGCCGGGGCGGCGGCGGGGAAGGATATGAACGTCCTTCTCATCACGATCGACACGCTCAGGTACGACCGGATGGGGATACTGTCCGACAAGTATGTCAAGACCCCCAACCTCGACGCCCTGGCCCGCAGGTCCGCCGTCTTCACGCACGCCTACGCCCAGACGCCCCTGACCCGTCCTTCCCATACCAATATCATGACGGGAACAACGCCCCTCTACCACGGAGTGAGCGACAACCCCGGGTTCAAGCTCGAAAGCCGCTACCTGACTTTGGCCGAGGCGCTGAAGAGCGACAATTACAAAACGGGCGCCTTCATCGGAGCTTTCGTCCTCGACTCCAGGTTCGGCCTCGACCAGGGATTCGTCGTCTACGACGACGATACGGGCGGGGCCAACCTCGACGAATTCGACGTCGTCGAAAGGACGGCCGACCAGGTCGTCGCCCCGGCCATGGACTGGATCGCCGCCCAGAACGGGAAGTGGTTCTGCTGGGTCCACGTCTTCGACCCGCACGACCCCTATACGCCGCCGGAGCCCTTCCGGACAGAGTACCTGAAAGACCCCTACTCGGGAGAAGTGGCTTTCGTCGACGCCCAGCTCGGGCGCCTTTTCGATTCGCTCGAGAAAAGCGGAGCCCTGGCCAAGACTATCGTCATCGTCACAGCCGACCACGGCGAGGCGTTCGGCGAGAAAGATGAGCTCCGCCACGGCTTCTTCGCCTACAACAATACGATCCACATCCCCCTCATCCTCTACGTCCCCGGCGGCGCGCCGGAAATGGTCAAGGAAAACGCCGCCCACATCGACATTTTCCCGACCGTCTGCAACCTCGTCGGCCTGCCCGTCGAGGCCTTTATCCAGGGCGAATCTCTCATGCCCCTCATCGCCGGCAAGACGAGACAGAAGCCGCTGATCTACTTCGAATCGATGTCCCCGAACTTCACCATGGACGGCGCACCCCTTTCGGGGTTCATCAAGGGGGACCTGAAATTCATCGACCAACCGATCAAGGAAGTCTATGACCTCGCCGCCGACCCGGGGGAAGAGAATAATCTGGCCCCGACGTCCGACGTCGCCAGGCTGATGAAAGAACTCGAGGCCTTAAAAAAGGGCCTCAAGGGAAAGGGAACGACCCAGGACTGGAAGGGCAAGAACCCGGAGATCCGGCCGCTTCTCGAAAGCCTGGGCTACATCGGCGCCAGGACGGTCAAGAAGAAGGCCTACGGGCCGCAGGACGACCTCAAGGCCCTCCAGCCCCTCATCGCCCAGTTGAGGATGGCTATCGACGACTACCGGGCGGGAAATCCGGAGGCCGGCGTGAAGAAGCTGACGACGATCCTGCGCATCCGGCCGAACTACATCAACGCTTACACCACTCTCGCCGACATCTACGACAGGACGGGCCGCCTGGACCAGGCCCAGGCCGTGCTCGACGACGGGTTGGACAAGAATCCC
>CAZZCH010000005.1:0-12540 GCA_964652895.1 uncultured Eubacteriales bacterium | reverse complement strand
GGGCCGCCTGGACCAGGCCCAGGCCGTGCTCGACGACGGGTTGGACAAGAATCCCGGGACTCAGGCCCTGAACGCGCGGCTCGGCGCCGTTCTGATCAAGGCCAAGAAATATGCCGAGGCGATCGCACCCCTCAAACAGTACTTGGACGGGGACCCCTACGATCCGCAATATTTCAGCTATCTCGGCCTGGCCCAAATGGCCACGGGTGAGCTCAAGCTCGCCGAAAAGAACCTGAAAAAGGCACTGGAGCTCGAGCCGGATCTCGTCCCGGCTCTGAATAACTTGGGTTACCTCTACCTTTCGTTCTTCGTCAAGACGGCCGAAGAAAAATATTACGAAATGTCGATCCGGAACTTCGACGCCGCCATGGCCCTCGAACCGGGGCTCCCATCCGCGGTCAAAGGGAAAGAGGAAGCCGTCCGCCAGAAGGCCATCAAGGATAACCCCCGCAAGAAGGGATACTAGGCTCTTCAAACCTTCCGCAGAGTCTTCAAGAAAGCCGGGTCGACGTCACGGCCGAGGCCCGGCCTCTCGGGAAGCGTAAGCCCTCCCGCTTTGACCGTCATCCCGCCCACGATGGGATCGGTCACGTTATCGGAGTTTCCATCGAGGTCGGCGCAAACGATATTCGCCCGCGAGGCGACGACGTGGGCCGCCGCTAAACCCGGTCGGCCCGGTCCCGGCTGCCGCGGGCGTACGAGGCGAAGATCCCGGCTATGCAGAGAAGGGCGTAAAAAACGAAAGCGATTCGGACGCCGCGGAGGAAGAGCGGATAGACGGAGGGCTGGATGGGCGCCCGGCCCATGACCAGGGCGAAGATCATCATCGTGATCCCGGCGCTCAGCATCTGACCGGAGAGGCGCATGGTCCCGAGCGAGGCCGAGGCGATGCCAAGGTGCCGCTTCTCGACCGAGGACATGACGGCGTTCGTGTTCGGAGAGGAGAAGAGCCCGAAACCAAGGCCGAGGCAGACGAGGCTCGCGACGATGAAGCCGAAACCCGTCTCGCTCCGGAGGAACGAGAAAAGGACGAGGCCGGCGGCCGAGAGGGCCATGCCGAGCGAAGCGATGACGCGCGGCTCGGAGCGGTCCGAGAGCTTCCCGGCGAATGGCGAGGCGAGGGCCATGACGATCGGTTGGGCGACCAGGATGAGGCCCGCTTTGTGCGGCGGCAGTCCCTTGATGTACTGGAGATAGAGGCTCATCAGGAAGGCGACGGCCGATGTGGCGCTGTAGTTTATAAGAGCGGCCAGGTTTGAGAAGGCGAAGATCCGATTTTTCCCGAAAAGATGGAGGTCGAGGAGGGGCGTCCGGGCCCGGAGCTCGAACAGGACGAAGCCGGTTAAGGCCAGGAAGCCGGCGCCGGTGAGCGCGAAACCGACGAGCCCGGGCAGGCGGGAGAATCCGGACATCAGGGAGACGAGGCCGAGGCCGAAGATGACCGCCCCGGTGACGTCGAAGGCCTCGCCGCGGGCGTCGGCCCACTCGCCCTTGAGGCGGGTGATCGTGAGGGCCAGGGCGGTCGCGGCGACGGGGATCGCGGCCAGATAGACGCTCCGCCAGCCCCAGGCATGGACGAGAAAGCCGCCCAGGACAGGCCCCAGGGAAAGCCCCGTGTAAACGGCCGCCGTGTTCAGGCCGAGGGCGCGGCCGCGTTCACCCGGCGGATAGACGGAAGTCAGGATGGCGATGCCCGTGCCGAAGATCATGGCCCCGCCGATTCCCTGAACGGCGCGCCCGAGGATGAGGAAAAAGACGGACGGAGCCAGGGCGCCTACGACGCTCCCGACGATGTCGACGCCGAGGCCTAAGGCGAAGATCTTCTTGCGGCCGACGAGGTCGGCCAGGCGGCCGAAGGGGACGAGGAACATGGCCGCGGTCAACATGTAGCTCGTGACCACCCAGCCCAGGGCGACGGCGCTCAGGCCGAATTGTTTTCCGATGAGCGGCATGGCCACGTTGATGGCCGAACCCAGGAACGGGGTCAGGAACGAGGCCGCCATCGAAACCGCAAGAGCGGTTCGCCGGAGGGACTTATCGGATGCCGGCGCTAATCCTGTGGTGCTCATGTCGCGGGTCATTATACAGAAACCCACGCCGGGCGGATAGCTTCAAGAAGGGGTCAAACCTACCTTTTGCAGCAAAAGGTAGGTTTGACCCCTTCTGATCTTCTCTCTCCTCTTCGGTTTGGCCCCCCTCTCACTTGCGGAGGAAGCGGCGGAGGTAGTCGCGGGTTTCGGTGAGGCCGAAGAGGCGCGAGGCGGCATAAAAGACGGCCAGCCCGAGGAGGCCGCAGGCCATGATGCTCGCAGCCGTCGCCAGGAAGGACATCCCGATCGCACCGGCGATGGCGCGGTTCCCCAGCCAGGCGGCTCCCCCGCCGGCCGCCGAAGCGACGCCAAGCGCCCCGGCATACCTCGCCAGCGGCCCGAACTCCACCCGGCCGACTTTGCGCGGCAGGAGGGCGAGGAGGATCCCGACATTCAGGACCGCGGCCAGGGTCGTCGAAAGCGGGAAGGCCCTGAATCCCAAGACCCACATCAGCGTTGCGTTGAGGACGAGGTTGAGACCGATCGAACAGAAGCTCGCGTACATCGGCGTTTTGGCGTCCTTGTAAGCATAGAAGACCGCGGCTACGTTCCTCAGCGCGGACATGAATGGAATGCCCAGCGTATAGAGGACAAGGGCTCCGGCTGTGGCCATCGTGTCCGCAGCTGTAAAGCGTCCCCGCTCGTAGATCGCCCGGGTGATCGGCACGGCGAGGAACGCGATGAGGGCCGAGGTGGGCACGGTCAGAAAGAGGACCATTTTCAGGGAGTCCGTGAGCGTTGAGTGAACCGCCGCGGTATCGTTATCGAGGACGAGTTTCGAAAGCGAGGGCAGGGCGACCGTCCCGACGGCAATGCCGAAGAGCCCAAGCGGCAGATGCATGACCCGGTAGGCGTAGTTGAGCCAGCTCACGCTCCCCTCGGCCAGCGGAGTGACGAGAATCGTATTGACGAGGACGTTGATCCGCGTACCCGCGAGACCGATCGCGACCGGGACGAAAAGGGCCATGACCCACCGGAATTCCGGGTCGCGGAAGCTCATGAAGGGGCTCCAGCGGAACCCCTTGCGCCGGAGGAGGGGCGCCTGGACGAGGAACTGCATCAGGCCGCCGAGGAGAACGCCCACGGCCATGCCGAAGATGGGCTCCTTGCCGCGCGACACGTACCAGCCATAGGTCAGGACCGGCACGATGATCGAAAAAACGTTGAAAACGGCCGGGGCGACCGACGGCACGAAGAACGACTTCTCCGTATTCAGATAGCTCATGGCCCAGGCACCCAGGCTGACGAAGAGCAGGAAAGGGAAGAGGACGGCCGTAAGCTGGGCCGTGAGATCGATCTTCCCGGGCACGCGTCCGAAACCGAAGGCGATGGCCTTGGCGAGATAGGGCGCGAGGAGAAGCCCGACGATCGAGACGATACCCGTCACCACGAATAGGACGTTGAAGATGTTCGAGGCCAGCCGGTTCTGGGCCTCCTTGCCTTTGGCCTTTTCGGCCGTGAGGACGGGGACGAAGGCCGCCGAGAGGGCGGTCTCGGCGAAGAGGTCGCGCAAGAGGTTGGGGACGCGGAAGGCCACGTTGAAGGCGTCGGTCGCCGCCCCGACGCCGAAGAGATGGGCGAAAACGGACTCGCGGACAAGCCCCAGGACCCGGCTCACGGCCGTGCCGGCGGTGAAGGAACGAACGCCCCGACTGATGTCTTCCATGGCCTCCTGATTATATGAAAATCGGGGACACAATATCCATTACCGATTCATAGAAGCGCGCACCGTTTCGTTGTCGGGAATTCCGGAAATTGGTATTGTGTCCCGGAATCAATGCCGGTGTATCAGAGGAAAGCCGCAACCGCGGCCAAGGCCAAAGCGATGAACACAATGATGACCGCGGCCTTGGCGTGGGCCTTGTAGTGGTGCGAAAAATCCTTGTAGTCCTTCGCCTCCGAGCCGGGGATGATGACGAATTTCGGAGTGATCTTGCTGATGACAAGCCAATCCAGGATGACCAAATCCCCTATCGTGACCAACACGAACATCACGATCAGATTGAGGAAGGCGGTCAAGAACGGAATTTCGCCCCCCAGCTTGGACTTGAGGGCGTAGGTCGACCATACGGGAAATGCCAAAACGAAGACGATCCAGGGCAATCCAATGATGGCCCCCGACAATTTTTCCTTTTTCGTTTGCGCGGGCACCTTATTTTTTACAGCTTGCGGATAATCGGAGTAGCCCCAGATGCGCGGGCTGGTAGAGATCATGAGCAAGAAAAGATATCCGGTCACGACGACCGCAAAAAAAACGCCGTATTTTACGATGTGTGAAACGACCATGTTCGTCTTGTCTTCCCTGCTCAGGCCAGCCTATATAATACACGGCGTTCGATCCTCGCCACAAGTCCTGCCGGAGGCGGCCCTCAGCGGGGCGCAGAGCCGGGGAACTCACTTCGAGAATTCGGCGGCCAGGGCCCAGTAGGGGTCGACCTTGGGATGCTCGAGCGTCCGCTCGCCCGTCCGCCCGATGATGCTCACGCCTTCCTCGGCCGCGACGACTTCGCCGGCGACCGCCGCGGGGATCCCCTGGTCCCGCAAGGCCTCGATCAGGCCGTTGGTATCCTTCCTGTCCACCATGGCGATGAGCGTGCCTTCGCTGATCGCTACGAACGGGTCGAAACGGAAGAGGTCGGCCGTCTTGCGGATGACCGGCTGAACGGGGATGGCCTCTTCCTCGATGCGCAGGCCATAGCCGCCGGCCCGGGCCATCTCATAGAGCCCGCCCCAAATGCCGCACTCCGTGGCGTCGTGCATGACATGGACGCCGCGGAATTTTCGGGCGACGGCGCAATCCTCCATGACCGTCATCTGGGAGAAGACCGCGGCCGCCTCTCTTTGGAAGGCCTCGCCCGCCGCGGCGACGAACTTGTCCGGGAAAAGAACGGCCAGTAGCCCTGTCGCCTCGATGGCCGGTCCCTTGGTGATGACGATGCGGTCCCCCTTTTTGACCCGGTCCGGGCTGCGGAGATCGCGCTTGCCACCGACGGCGATCGCCGTCGCCCCGCCGACCATGGGATAGCTGCAGCCCGTATAGCGCGCCGTGTGTCCGGTGACGACGCTGATCCCGTACTTCTTGGCCTCGACGTGGACCGAATCCCACAGTTCCTCGAGTTCCGCCTCGGAGATCTCGGGCGGGAGGTTGAGGTCGATCGCGAGGTAGCGGGGCTCGAGCCCGGAAACGGCGACGTCGCAGAAGACGATATGGAAGCCGAACCAGGCGGCCTTGGCGAAGCCGAACGACGGGACGATGAAAAAGGGATCGGTCGACAACGCCATGTACCGCTCCCCCACGCGGATGACGCCGTAGTCGACGCCGTGGCGCGGCCCGATGACGACGTCACCGCTCGGGGCGCCGAGCTTCGGGTAGATGACCCGGTCGAAAAAGGCGGGGTGGATCTTGCCGAGGTCCGGAAGTTTTTCTTCGCTCATGGTTTCGCTTTTCGTAACCCGTATTCATTATTCACAATCGGCCGGAGAAATCAAATCGACGGGGAGAAATACCTGCGCTTGAAATAGAGCGCTATAGGGTCAGGTACCTGTCGAGGAACTTGAGGCGCATGCTCCCGGGCGTCATCGTTTCGCCCCGCCGAACGTCTCCTCGATCCACGCGTGGACCTCGTCGCGGCAGCGGCGGAAACAGGCCAGGCCTTCCTCGTCCGTTCCCGTGCAGGCCGCCGGGTCGTCGAAGGCGTGGTGGATGTAGTCCTTGCCGCCGGGGAAGAACGGACAATCCGACTGCTTATCGTCGCAGACCATCACGACATGATCGAAGCGCTGGCCTTCGAACTCGTCGATGCTCTTCGAACGATGGCCGGAGATATCGATACCGATCTCAGCCATGGCCTTGATCGCCCCGGGATGAACCCTCGTCGCCATGGTCCCGCCGCTCGAGGCCAGAAACCTGTCTCCAAAAAGAGTGTTGACCAGGCCCTCGGCGATCTGGGATCGGGCGGAATTGTGGACGCAGATAAAGAGGATCGTTTTCCTTTCCGCGGGTATTCTCACGCCTGTGCCTCCAAGATCCAGCTCTTGATCTCTTCGGGCCGGGGGATGCGGCCGGCACACTTGATCTTTCCGTTGATGACAAGGGCGGGAGTCGCCAGGATTCCCAAGCTCATGATCTGTTTGACATCGGTGACTTTCTCGACGTTCGCCGGGATGTTCATGTCGGCGAGCACGTTAATCGTCCGCTTGGCGACTTCCCCACACCTTGAACAGCCCGAACCTAATATCTTGATGTCCATTGTTTTCTCCCCGTCCTTCGTCGCGTTGCTCGATCCCGGACGTTCAGACTGTGGATGGATGCGTCTCCGCTATGGACTTCTTCCGGACGTTTTCCCTGACGCATACGGCGAGACGTTCGATATCCCGAAGAACGGATTCCGAAGCGGCGAGATCGGGGCCGGCGTACCGCCGGACGAACGGGGCGAGGTTCTCTTTGACGCCGCGGGGAATGGTGTAGATGATCCACCGTCCATCCCGCTTATCCTCGACAAGATTTGCGTCCCTGAGGAGTCTAAGCTGGTGGGAGATGCGGGACTGCGACATGTTGAGGACAAACGTCAGCTCGCAGACGCAGAGGTCCCGATCCATAAGGAGAAGGAATATCCTCAGGCGAGTGGGCTCGGAAAGGGCCTTGAAAGCCTTGATGATTTCTTTCATTTTATTCCCTTACATGAATATATTTTCATATATATCATGCGTTGTCAAGGATTAACCCGGATTGTTGCCAAGCCAAGGGGCAATTTTGCTGATTTTGCTTGATTGTTATTATAACATATGATAATATCTTCATGTATTCTTAGCCGACGGAAGTGATCATGGAAAACTGCTCCATTCCCGTAAGAAAGAAAAGCTCCGGCGCCAGGAAATGGTGGATATTATTATCGCTCCCCGCCTGGATCGCCTTGTATCTGCATCTGAGCAACATCGCAGATTTCATTGTTTTCGGACTATTTAAGATGCCCGCTGGATCGCGCCTTGCCGAGACGCTGCGCTTTTTTATTTACGAAGTCCCCAAAGTCCTCATGCTCCTCGTTCTCATCGTCTTCGCGGTCGGCATCATCCGGACCTATTTTTCGCCCGAAAGGACGCGACGGCTCCTCCAAGGCAAATCCCTCTTTGTCGGCAACATTATGGCGGGCGGGTTGGGGATCGTGACACCGTTCTGTTCATGTTCGGCTATTCCCCTCTTCCTCGGCTTCGTCGAAGCCGGCATTCCCCTCGGCGTAACATTCTCGTTCCTGATCGCCGCGCCGATGATCAACGAGGTCGCGGTCGTCCTGCTCTTCGGCCTGTTCGGTTGGAAGACCGCCCTGCTTTACGTTTCGACGGGGCTCGTTATCGCCATAACCGCGGGTTGGATCATCGGCCGATTGAAACTCGAACGCTATGTCGAACCCTGGGTCTACGAGATCAAGGCCCGAAACGCGCCCTCCGAAAATGGCTTGACGCCCTTCCAGGAAAGAGTCGCGGCCGGGCTCGCCGCCGTCAAGGACGTCGTCGGCCGCGTCTGGCCGTTCATCGTCGGCGGGATCGCCGTCGGCTCCGCCGTCCACGGGTACGTGCCGCAGAACTTCATGGCCGCGATCATGGGCAAGTCGGCTTGGTGGTCCGTCCCGGTTTCCGTCCTGATCGGCATCCCGCTCTATTCGAACGCCGCGGGCATCATCCCCATCGTCCAGGCCCTGCTCGAAAAGGGCGCCTCGCTCGGGACCGCGCTGGCCTTCATGATGTCCGTTATCGGCCTGTCCCTCCCGGAGACGATCATCCTGAAAAAGGTCCTGAAGCTGCCTCTGATCCTCATCTTCCTCGGCGTCGTCGGGACGGGGATCATGATCGTCGGATTCCTGTTCAACCTCGTTTTTTAGTACGGGCCCTCTTAATCGTCGCCCGGCAATCCGAGCATCCGTTTCTGCGACTTCTTCTCGGCGTAGGGACGCGGGACGTAGACGCTCTCGCCCGTCAGCGGGTCTTTGCCCGTGTGATACATGCAGGTCGAACGGGTCATGGGCGTCGGGGTGAAGATCTGAACGCCCTCGACCGGTTTCTCCCCGCTTTCCCCGAGTTCCCGGAGGAATGCAGCCAGCTCGCGGGCTTCCTTATCGGTCGTCCCCGGATGGGCGACCATGAAGTAATACTTGAGGTGTTGGGGCCGGCCGGCCAAGCGTCCGCGTCGAGAGGCGCCCTGCCGCTTTCCCGAACCCCCCGGGCCCCTCCCCTCGGTCATCTCGGCGAACATCCGACGGAACTCTTCCAGGCGACGGCGGCCGCCGCTCTTGTTCATCAGCCGCAGGACGTTTTCCGAAACGTGCTCGGGCGCGATCTTGAGCAGGCCCGAAACGTGGTGGCGGGCCAGCTCCCGGACGTACTCCGGGCTCTCGAGGGCCAGGTCGTAACGGATGCCGCTCCGGACGAAGACCTTCTTGACGCCCGGGACCTTGCGGGCGGCGCGCATCAGCCCGACGAGCCTGCGGTGGGCCGCCGCGACAACGCCGCGTTTCGCCCGGCCGTGTTCGCCGTCCCTTCCGCCACCCGCGCTATCCGCGTCACCCCCGTTGCATATTTCCGCTCCAGCCCTGTCCATACCGTACATGTTGGCCGTCGGCCCGCCCAGGTCATCGACGAAGCCGTGCCACTTCGGATGCTTCGTCATCCGCCCGATCTCCTCGAGGACGGAGTCTTCGCTCCGGGAGACAATCCTATCGCCTTGGTGGAGGGATAGGGCGCAGAAAGAGCACCGCCCGACGCATCCCCGGTGGGTCTGGACCGAGAACCGGGCCATCCCCAGTTCAGGGAAGCCCTCCGGGATGCGGCGGGTGAAAGGCAGGCCGTAGACCCGGTCGAGGTCCGCCGGCGTGTAATCCGGGGCCGGGTATTGGACGACAAAGCGGTTGGCGTGCTTCTGGGCGATCGCACGCCGGTTCGACAGGCGCTTCTCGGCTTCGCAGAACTTGTCTTTGTCCTCCTTGACCTCCTCGAACGATGGAATGACAAGCGCTCCCTCGGGCGCCTCGGCCCGCATGACGCAGGTCCCCCTGATCCCGTCGAGCCCCTCACCCCGGTCGAGGCGCCGGGCGATCTCGACGACCTGGAGCTCGCCCGGCCCGTAGACCAGAATATCGGCCCGCGTGTCGAGGAGGATCGAACGGCGGACGTCGTCGCCCCAGTAATCGTAGTGGGCGAAGCGACGGAGCGAGGCCTCGATGCCCCCGAGCACGATCCGGGCGCCCTTATGGAGCTCCCGGATCCGGTTGGCGTAGACGATGACGGCCCTGTCCGGCATCCGCGACCGGAAGGGCGCGTTCGGATCGACGGCCCTCTCCCGCTTGAGCGGCGTATAGTTGACGAGCATGCTGTCGATCGAGCCCGATGTGATGCCGAAAAATAGCCGCGGCCGGCCGAGCTTGAGGAAATCCTCCTTCCCCTTCCAGTCCGGGCACTCGATGACGCCGACACTGTAGCCCTCGGCGTCGAGCACCCGGGCGATCATGCCGACGGGCGAGAGCGGGTGGTCCGCATACGGCTCCCCGCTGACGAGGATGACGTCGAATGCGGTCCCCTTCGTGGCGATCATCGCCCCTATTCTACACTAATCCCGCGGCAGGGCGACCAGGCTGAAAGCGGCGTTTGCGAGGAGAATGAACCCGGCGACGACCATGGGCACCTGGAGACCGGCACGGAACCCCAGCCAGGAGAAGGCCAGCGAGCCCGCCATATGGCCGGAGGTCTGCAAGGCGGTCAGGATCCCGGCGCTCCCGCCGATCGTTTTCTTTTCGAAGAGGCGCGAAATGTAGAGGACGACGAACGCGCCCATGAGGCCGTCCCCGCCCTCGTGCATGAACCGGAAGAGGAACGACAGCCGGACGTCGCCTCGGGTCATCAGGACAAGGCCGAGGCCGGAGAGCGTCATCCCCAGGAGGAAGAGGCGGCCGTTCACGACCGGATCGTACTTCAGCCGGCTGACCAGGAAAGCGGCCATGGCGAGGGCCAGGTAGGCCCCGGCCATGTAGAACGCGACGCCCGAATCGCTCAGCCCGAAGCGGGCCCGAAGGAACGGGCCATAGACGGTGCCTTCCGTACCCCAGTGGAGGGCCAGGACGAAAAGCAGGATCGAGAAGACGAGCGTTTTTTTATTGAATACGCTGTATTTGTAGTCCCGGATCGACACGGCCGTGAACTTCTCGTTTTCGAAACCGCGTATAGCGAGCGAGGTCACGGCCATCACGACCGCGAAGACCAGCAGGAGCGTCCGGAAACCCGCGAATCGGGTCAGGAGGCTGCCGAAGAAGAGCCCGGCCGGCGGTCCGAGCGAGATCCAGAAGATGTAGAGGCCGTACTTCCTGTTCGGATTCGTTTCCGATTCGTCCTTGTAATAGAGACTGTTGACCGAGACGTTGAGGGCGTTGTTGGCGATACCGATGAGGAGGAACAGCACGGCCATGCCTGCGACGCCGCGGACGAAGCCGGCCAGGACGAATAGGACAGAGATGAAAAGGAGCGAGCCGAGGATGACCTTTTTCATCGACAGCCGGTCGTTCGTCCAGCCCGTCGGGAAGGCAAAGATAATGGGGGCCGCGGCGTAGAGAGAGACGATGAGGCCGATGGCCAGGCCGTCGAACCCGAGTTCCATGAAATGAAGCGGTGCCAGGAAGAAAACGGTCGTCACCGTCATCGTCCGGACGAAATTGAGGGCGTGGATGCGGCGCATCCCGGCCATTATACAAAAAAGGGGGCGGCGTTACCGCCGCCCCCGGTCCATCGCAATATTTTGGCTTGGCGTCAGCGCTTCTTCAGGTCGATGCTGCCGCTGAAGCTCTTGAGCTTGATCGTGGCCCCGCCCTTGCCGACCGTGCCGTGGATCTCGCGCGGCGAGATCTTACCGACGACCTGGATCTCGAAATCGCTGTCGATACTGCCGCTGAACGTGTTGGCCTCGAAGTCGAAGGTCGAGTCGGCCGGAATGGTCATCCGGACGTCGCCGCTATGGGCCTTGAGCTCGTAGCGGCCGCCGGCCTTGATCTTGCCGGAGTAGGTGATGCCGCCGCTGACGCTCTTGGCGCTGACCGTCTGGGCTTCGGAGACGTCCCGGAGTTCGATGTCGCCGCTCACGGCCTCGACCTCGATGGAGCCCTTGACCCCGGTCGCCCGGATGTCCCCCGAAACGGCCTTCAGGTAGACGTCCCCGACGATGTTCTCCAGGGTCAGCTCGCCGCTGACCAGGTCGACGTCGGCCCCCGCCGCACCCTTCAGGTCGACGTCCCCGCTGACGCAGCCGATCTTGGCCATTCCGCCGAGAGGCGCGACCATGACGTCGCCGCTGACCGACCTGAGCTCGACGGCGGCCTGGTCAGGGACCCAGACCTTGTAGTCAACGGAAACGTTGATAGAGTCGCCGCCCCAGAATCCGCCGCTTCTCTTCGGGTATTTCGTCTCGACCCGGACGAGGTCTGTTTCCTTGGTCACCTCGATCGTCACCTGGGCCGCGTTCTCCTTGGCCTTGGCCATTGAGCTCGCTTTCGAGGTCTTGGTCGCTTCGATCTTGACCTGGGCTTCCTTCCAGGTCGCGATCTCGATCCGGCCTGAGATGTTGTTCAAATAAAATTTCCCGTTCTTGGCCAGGGCTTCAGTCTTCGCAAAATTCTCCTGGTACTTTTCCTCGGCCATGGCCGGGGCGGCCACGAAGGCCAGTACAAAAGCCGTGCCCAGCAGTGCGGCCAGCCATTTTCTGTCCCTTTTTGTCATCATGATGGTCCTCCTTCTCGGTATCTCAGAGTATCTTCTTTACCTTGCCCCCGGTTTCCTGACCCTGTCTCTGAAGATCCAGGGCCGAATCGAGCAAGGTCACTTTTTGTGTATATGCAGCCAGCAGGTAGTTACGGGCCTGAAGGTCGTCCGGCTCGGCCAGGACGGCCGCCCGGCAGGCCTGGATCGTGGCGTCGATGACGCCGAGGTTGCGGTCGAACAACTCCACGACCTGGGGAGCCAGCACGCCCTTCTGCGAAGTGAAGGCCTCGTTGAGGGACTTGATGGCCTGCTGGTAGTAACCCTCGGCCTCGTCGAGCTTGGCCAGGGTGTACTTCTCGCCGGCCTCCGGACCCACCGGAAGCCCCTGACGCCCCAGGCGCGTGCCTATGATGACGCCGGAGACGACGAGGACTGCGGCCAGCACGGCAATGCCCGCGTATCGCAGGGCCGGGGCGCCCAGCCCGAAGAGCGGCCGCGGCTCGAGCGAGATGCCTTCGACGAGCGGCTTCACGTCCGCGGCGGCGAGCCCGGTCCGGATGTTGCGCCAGACCCGTTCGGACGGCTCGGGCGCGTCGAGTTCGGTGGCCCCGCCGACGATCTTACGGAGGTCCTCGAGCAGGGCGCGGCACTCGCCGCACGATGCGAGGTGGCGCTCGAGGCGGGCGGCCTGCCGCGCGGCGAGCTCCCCGTCGACCGA